>JASHPH010000132.1 GCA_030038255.1 Candidatus Sulfotelmatobacter sp.
AGAGTTGTGAATCGCGAGTAAGCGTCATCCTATCTTCCACTTCTTGGATAGGTCATTCCGAGCGGAGCCGTTTTTCAGGCGAAGCGAGGGATCTCGCGTGGAGCTTCACCGTGCACGCCAGATCCCTCGGCCCGCTGGTCCAAGCGCGGGCGCGCGGGATGATGCCGCGGAGGGGCTCAGATTCAAGCTGACGCTAACGACTTCCCTTGACACCGAGAGGCAAGTGAAGGAGTATTTACCGTATTAAACGCATTTAATACAGCCCTCCCTGCCTTCCAGGAGTCAAGTTATGTTGCCTTCCTGCCTTCGTTCCATCCAAGCTCGACTGGTCTGTCTTGTAATGATCCTGACGGCGTTTGTCCGAGTCGATCTGCAGGGGCAGTCTACCTACGTGCGCGTGAGTCAGGTTGGTTATGAAGCGGGCAAGGCGCCGTTTCGCGCATATCTGATGTCTACCGTCCCATCGAATGGATCCACATTCAAGGTGATTAATTCCAACGGCGTCACCGTGTACTCGGGCAACGTCGGCGCCTTGCTGGGCACGTGGAGCCACAGTGCGACCGTCGTCTACTCCGTCTATGCATTAGACTTCGATTTTGCTGCAAGCCACGACGATGTGTATACGATTTCCGTTTCCGGGCCAGCGACAGCCGTTTCGCCGGCCTTCGCAGTCGACACACCCGATGTCCTCTACTCCGGCTTGCTGCTCAACACACTGTTCTTCTACGAAACCGAGCGCGACGGCCCCGACTTCATCCCCAACGCGTTGCGCACCGCCCCTGGGCACGTAAAAGACAAAGACGCGCGAGTGTACGAAACACCGCCGCTCGACAGCAACGACTTCATCGATAACATTCCGCCTACGCCACCTTTGGTGGCGGCAGAGATCCCAAACATCGATGCGTCGGGAGGATGGTGGGACGCCGGCGACTACATGAAGTATGTGGAGACTGTCAGTTACACGACGGCGCTGATGGAGATCGGGATTCGCGATTTTCCCGGTCAGATGGGAGCGAGCGCTCCGACGTATCCTCCCGCGCCACCAGCATCGATTTCGTACGCCGGCAACAGCGGACCAGGTGCGCCGATATCCTCCGATTTCACCGGCGAGGCGCGCTTCGGCATCGATTGGCTGATGAAAATGTGGGACGACAAGACGAAAACCCTTTACTACCAGGTCGACAATTCTCAGGATTGGGATTACTACGGCGAGGGCGACCCCAGCTCTGCCACCGGCAATTGTGGTGGCACATACGTGACGCCTTTCTGCCTCATCACTGAGTACGATATCTGGACGTTGCCGCAGGCTGCAGACAATTTCGAGGAGCAGGGAGATCCGAAGCCTTGCTATCAATACACGACTTTCTTTATCTGCTATCGCCCTGTGTTCCCGGCCGGCCCCGCTGGTTCGCCCATCAGCCCGAATTTGGCCGGACGGCTGGCTGCGGATTTTGCCCTGTGCTACGAGCTCAATCGATCTGCTGATCCTGCTCTCGCGAACGCCTGCCTCAAGAATGCGGAAGACATCTTTGCCCTGGCCAACACAACGTATCCAGATCCGGCGCCTTCGGGTTCGGGATCGGGCACGTGCAGCAATTGCCTTCTGACCATCGCTCCCTTCGACGGCTATCCCGAGACGGTTTGGGAAGACGACATGGAGCTTGGTGCGACCGAACTTTATTTCGCATTGCAATCTGCGCAACGAGCCGCAAACAATGGACAGAGCCTGCCGGCAGGGTTGCTCGAGACCGATCCAATGTTCTATCTGCGGCAGGCGGCCCACTTCGCCGCCAACTACATCACGAACATCTATAAAGCCGGCTACGCCGATACTCTCAATTTGTACGACGTCAGCGGACTCGCGCACTTCGAACTGTATCGCGCGTTGGAGATGGCGGGTGATCCGGGCGGCCTCGCCGTGTCACAGGCGGGCATTCGTGAACAACTGCTGCGGCAAGTCGGTGATGCGATCACGCTTGCCGGAACGGACGCATGGGGTTTTGGCTACGTCTGGAGCTACGGCGACACGACTTCGCACGGAGCCGGTATCTCCGTGATGGCCAGCGAAGCAAATTATCTTACTCACTCTCGCGACTACGACATGTATTCTCAGCGCTGGCTCGCCAATATTCTGGGCACGAATGCCTGGGGATCGTCGTTCATCGTGGGCGACGGCAGTACATTTCCGAACTGCATACATCATCAGGTTGCGAATCTGGCCGGCGCGCTGAACGGAACGTCCGGGGGCACTCCCATTCTTTGGGGCGCGGCCTCGGAAGGGCCTGCCAGTTATGCCACCTCTGGCGTTCTCGATGGCATGATTTTGTGCCCCGCGAACGGTGTTGATACCTTCAAGAAGTTCAACGGAAATGACGGCGCGTACAATGCATCGCAAGTCGCCGTTTATCGCGACAATGTTCAGTCTTACAGCACGACTGAGCCTGCAATCGACCTCACGTCAACCTCGTTCCTGATGTGGTCGTGGAGAATGGCGGGGCATCCTGAGTTTTGAAGCCATTTGGTAAGATCACCTCGGTGCCAACTTGGGTGAGGGTGTCCGCTCCGGGGATCCGCTCGATGACCGGCAACAAGCTTCTCTTCACGCCCGGCCCGCTTACGACCAGCGACACCGTGAAGCAAGCCATGTTGCGCGATCTGGGATCGCGCGATGCGGAATTTCTCGCGGTCGTAAGTCAGATTCGCCGCCGTCTGCTCGAACTCGGGCACGTCGCCGACGGACGCTACGAGGCTGTGCTCATGCAGGGATCCGGCACGTTTGCCATTGAATCCGTGCTCTCGTCAGTGATTCCCCGTAACGGCAAATTGCTGGTTGCCATCAACGGCGCTTATGGCCACCGCATGGCGAAGATCGCCAACGTGCTGGACATTCCCTGCCAGACCGTCGTCTTCGAGGAAGGTTCGCCGGTCGTCGTGGATCGCGTTCGTTCGGCGCTCGTCGCCGACCCCGCGATTACTCATGTCGGAGTCATTCATTGCGAAACTTCCACCGGCATTCTGAATCCTGTTGCTGAGCTGGGTCAGACGGTTCGTGAGCTGGCCCGCATCTTCATTGTGGATGCGATGAGCAGCTTTGGCGGGATTCCGATCGACATCGCCGCGAACAAAATCGATTTCCTCATCTCCTCGGCCAATAAGTGTATTCCGGGTGTGCCGGGGTTTGCCTTCGTTCTGGCGCGCCGCGATTTGCTCGAGGCGGCCGCGGGTTGCGCCCGCAGCCTGAGTCTTGACCTGCATGCGCAATGGAAAGGATTGGAGAGCGACGGGCAGTTCCGTTTCACGCCTCCCACGCACGCGCTGCTTGCTTTTCGGCAGGCTCTTGAGGAATTGGAAAAAGAAGGCGGCATCGAGGGACGCGCCGCGCGCTACTCGGCAAATCAGCAAGCACTCATGCAGGCTATGACTGCGCTCGGGTTTGACGCCTACCTCGCGCCCGAGTACCAGAGTCATATCATCACTTCGTTCCGCTTCCCAGCGCACAGCCGCTTCGAGTTTGCTGCGTTTTATCGGCGGCTCAGCGACCTTGGCTTCGTGATCTATCCGGGCAAGGTCAGCAATGCCGATTGCTTCCGCATCGGCACCATTGGACACATTTTTCCGCAGGACATTCAGGCTCTGGTTGCAGCCATCCGGCGCGTGCTCGACGAAATGCAGATTGACTCCGCGCACGCCGCCGTATATGCGTGAGACTGTCAGCGCTCTATGACAAGTGTTCACAAACCATACCGCGGCCGGCTGCGGGCGGTGATTCTCGACTGGGCGGGCACGACTGTGGATCACGGCAGCCTGGCGCCTGTCCGCGTCCTGCAGAAGATTTTTGCCGATCGCGGAATCGAAATTACCGAAGACGAAACCCGCCGTGACATGGGCGTTCTCAAGAAGGACCACATTCGAGCGCTGCTCCACCTGCCGCGTATCGCAGAAGCGTGGAGAACACGTTATCAGCAGACTCCGGGAGAGAGCGATGTCGAAACTCTTTTCGCGGATTTTATCCCGCAGCAGCTGAAATGCCTTGCGGAATGCTCGCCTGTGATTGCTGGAGTGCCCGACGTCGTGCAGCGTCTGCGAAATCGCGGGCTGAAGATTGGCAGCACCACCGGCTACACGCGGCCGATGCTCGACATCCTTCTTCCCCACGCAGCCAGCCAGGGCTATGCGCCCGACTGCGCTCTGTGTCCCGACGACGTCGGGGCTGGACGGCCGCTTCCCTGGATGATCTACGAGAACGCCATTCGCATGAAAGTGCACCCGCTCGAAGCAATCGTCAAGATCGGAGACACGATCAGCGACATTGAAGAAGGACTGAATGCCGGGACCTGGACCGTGGGAGTCACCCGAACCGGAAACATGATTGCCCTGAGCGAGAAGCAATGCCAGGCTTTGCCTCAGGCAGAGCGCGCCGAGCGTTTAGAGAACGCGTGTCGCATCTTGCGCGAGGCCGGCGCTCACTATGTCATCGACACCTTGGCCGACCTTGATTCGGTTCTGGATCAGATTGAAGGCCGTTTGCAGACAGGCGAGCGGCCGTAGCCATTGTTTGAAAGAAGATTCGGCCGGGACAAGTTTTCTTTGGAGGGTCGCTACAGGCCGCCGTCTACTGAAGGTCCAACGGCAACTGCATCTGGTCGCTCCACCAGATGCCGGCTTCGTCCGGCGAGGACTTTTTCTGATGTTCGAAGCCGAGACGATCCAGCTCTCTCAGAATCGCGTTCACTGCATCTCCAACTGCGCGACGCACAGCCTCACTGAGCGGCCGCCCCGGCTCGAAGTTCGCTCCGACCACGCCCACCAGCAGCACATTCTCCGGGCTTGCGCCCAGCATCTCGGCGGTCAACAGGCATTCGGAGAGTGCTGGAGAATGCGGGTCCAGCCGCTGTTGTGGTGCCTTCCGCATAATGTCCGCTTTTCGGTACAGCAAGACTGTGCCGGGGGCGTGCTCGTCGGAAGCAACGCTGTCCACGAGAATGATGGCCTGCAATCCTGCGATTCGGTGCGTCAGGTCGAGCGCCGGCGTGCCGAGATCCGCAATCTCAACGCGATCGGCGAACCGATACAAGGATTCCAGCACATGGACCACATATGGCCCAATGCCGTCGTCTCCCAGCAAGACGTTCCCGATGCCGCCAATGAGCGCCGTTCTCACAGAATCTTTGTCACTCCGATTTTTCTTCCCGAAGGATCGAAGGCATGACAGGCGCACGCCATGCAAGGATCGAACGAGTGCACCGTCCGCAGAACTTCCAGCGGCTCTTCCGGTCGGGCCAGCGGCGTGTGCAGCAGCGAAGCCTCGTACGGTCCGTGCGCCCCGGCGCGGTCGCGCGGGCTTGCGTTCCAGGTGGATGGAACCACCGCCTGGTAGTTCTTGATCTTCTCGTCCTTGATGACGACCCAGTGCGACAGCGTTCCCCGCGGCGCTTCGTGGGTGCCCACTCCCTGCACTTCGTGCGAGGGCAGCACGGGCTGGTTGTGCACCGTGTAGTCGCCCTTTGCGATGTTATCCACCAGCAATTGCCAGTGCTTCTGCGCGAGGTCGGCCAGCATGCAGGCGCGGATGGCGCGGGCGGCGTGACGGCCCAGCGTGGAATGCAGCGCCGCAGGCGTGGCGCGGACGCCGCCGATAGCGGCGATTTTTTCGATCGCCAAATCGGTGTATTTGCGAGTTAGAGCGTGTCCCTGGGCGTAGCCGATCAGCACCTGCGCGAGCGGTCCAACCTGCATGGGTTCGTTGTTGAAGCGCGGCGCCTTGACCCAGCTGTATTTCTGCTCGCCGTCCCAGCCAGTAAAGGCTGGTTCGGTTTCGCCCACCCATGGATGCAGCGCCTTGTCGCCCTGATAGTAGGCGTGCATCACATCTTCGCTCACGGATTGCCGGAAGATCGGATCCGCGGCGGTCTGGAACCCGCGCACTCCCGACAACTCTCCATCGCGTATATAGCCCCCGGGCAGATCGTAGGCCGAGCCCTTGCTGTCGAGCGGCAGGTCGGGAACAGCGAGATAGTTGCGCACGCCGCTGCCGATCTTGAACCATTCGGGATACATCGCCGCTACGGCACATACATCCACGAAGTACACCTGCTGCACAAACTGCGCGACTTCATCCAGCAAGGTCCGGATCATTTCCAGCTTGTCCATGCCG
Source organism: Candidatus Sulfotelmatobacter sp. (assembly GCA_030038255.1). Taxonomy (GTDB): domain Bacteria; phylum Acidobacteriota; class Terriglobia; order Terriglobales; family Acidobacteriaceae; genus Sulfotelmatobacter. The sequence continues at coordinate 6,155 of JASHPH010000132.1, forward strand.
AGCGCAGAGGTGCTGTCGAGATCGATGGCGTTCGCCACACCGCCCACAGTCAGGTTCTGAATGTGCGGAGTCTTCGACCCCAGAATACCGACCACCTGCAACGCCTTGCGCTGATATTCGAGCGCCTGCACATAATGCGAGAACGCCAGCAGATTCACGTCCGGCGACAGCCGCATCGCGGGATGGTCCCAATATCCGTTGGCGAAGATGCCCAACTGCCCGCTGCTCGCGACTGCGTTCACGCGGTCCTGCGCCGCCTTCAGCTCGTTGCGCGAATTGCGTGTCCACGGCGAGATGCTCTCGGCCAGTTTCGAGGCCGCCGCCGGGTCGGCCTTCGGAATCTGCAATACGTCCACCCAATCGAGCGCCGACAACTGGTAAAAGTGCACGATGTGATCATGCAGAGCGTGCGCGATCAGGATCAGGTTGCGAATGTATTGCGCGTTGAGCGGCACTTCCAGCTTGAGCGCGTCTTCCACCGAGCGCACGCTAGCCATGGCGTGCACCGTGGTGCATACGCCGCAGAAGCGCTGCGTGAACAACCACGCATCGCGCGGATCGCGGCCGCGGAGAATCTTTTCGATGCCCCGCCACATGGTGCACGAAGCCCAGGCGTTGCTGACCGCGTTGTTGTCGACCTCCACGTCGATGCGGAGGTGGCCTTCAATTCTTGTAATGGGATCGATTGTGATTCGCTTTGCCATAAGTGCCTGCTGTCAGTCGCCGCTTGCCGGCTCTTCCTCGTTTTCGCCGTAGTATCCGTACTTGAAATATCCGGTCCACCGGATGTACGGCCGCCGGAACCGGAAGTAGCTAGCCATGTCGTGCCACTCATACAGCGGAGCGGGCAGAATGGCCAGCCGTTTCACCGCAACCAGAAAACCCACAACTCCCAGGGAGATAAAACCGAGTGACACCAGAACTTCGATCGTCGCCGGGAAATACAGCGCTTCGGGATTGGGCCGGAACGCCAGAGTGGTCGGGCTGAAGCGATAGATCATGCCGCCCGCGGAACTGAGTACGTATCCGGCGAACATCGAGCGCTTCTCGTGAGTTCGTAGCGACTGCACAAGCAGCAAACCGCCTCCCG
>JASHPH010000133.1 GCA_030038255.1 Candidatus Sulfotelmatobacter sp.
CAACGGCCGCCCCCAGGGCAGGCCTGCGGGCAACTCCCAGACTTAACAGCATGCTCCCGGGAGCCTTCCCACTGCCCCGGGAACAACGGGGGGACATTCCTGCCAGCCGGAGCAGCCATGGCGCGTAACTGCACCCTCCGACAAGGAGATGTGAGTACGATACGGCGATTGGCGTTGCTTTTCAACCTTGAAGTTTCTCCGTCTTGAAGGAGTGCGGTTGACAGAGCCCGCGCGCAGGGAGCAGACTGGCCTCGACTTGGCGGCACCAGCCTAACCCGGTGTCCGCCCGTGCTTTCCTGCTGGCAGTCTCCTCGCCGTGTACCCCAGGTCTCAGGGGTATGCGGGGCCCCATAACCCCACAGGCAGTCGGGGGAGGAAATCCGAAATGCACCACTTCGTGGCGATAGCAATAGCCCTGGTTACGCCCACCATTAGCGGCAAGGAAGCTTTGCTCCTGATTCTCCGGTGGTTCCATTTTCTTGCCGGGATCATCTGGATCGGCCTGCTGTACTTTTTCAACCTGATCAACGTGCCCTTCATGAAGCAGGTCGACGCGACCATGAAGCCCAAACTCTTCCAGTATCTGAACCTGCCCACCCTGAACTGGTTCCGCTGGAGCGCGCTGGTAACTGTCTTCATCGGATTCTGGTATTGGGCGCAATTCTTCGTCGGCGAGGACGCTCACCGCAACGGCGGCAGCGCCGGTGCCACGATTGGGCTCTTCCTGCTGCTCTGGATCGGTGTCTGGTTCATCCTGTTCATGATGATCAAGAAAATGGCCCCCAGCGGCTACGTTCTCGGCGTGATTACGGCCATTCTGGTATACGCCGCAGGCTGGCTATTCGTGAACTACACGCCGGTGGGTGGGGACGACCAGCACGTCATTGCAATCGGCGTAGGCGGGGGGATGGGCGTCGTGATGCTGTTCAATGTCTGGGGAATCATCTGGCCGAACAACAAGAAGATCATTCGTGGGACGCTGGCCGGCACGCCGCCGGAGAACGCCCCCATTCTCGCCCGGCAGGCGTTTCTGGCCTCGCGGACGAATTTCTTCTTGTCTGTCCCCCTCTTGTTCTACATGGCCGCCAGTTCCCATTTCTCGAGCACGGTGATCTTCGGGAAGTAAAACGAATACTGAATTTCACGGTGGGGAGGCGTCATCCCGAGAGCCCGTGTGTTTTCGGGCCGGCCGAGGGATGTCCCTTATGGATTTGTTCTGCGGGAGATCCTTCGCTCCGCCTCGCTGCGCTCGCCTCCGGCTGAAGCTGGAGGTCTACCGGGAAGCGGCTTCGCTCAGGATGACTCCATCCGACGACCGTCTGGGTTCACACTGAGGCACCATCTCGGCAGTGCGCTCCTTCGTCGCTACGCGGTCCCGCAGCCAAAAATAAGGCCCGCACCGAAGTGCGGGCCGAAGGTTTCGGTTCTGGCCCGAGGCGCCACGCAGTGGCACCTCCGGACTCAAACCGGTTAGAAGCGGACGCGAGCGCCCACCTGGATCGCGCGCGGGCCGGCAGCGAACTGCCCACCCAAGGCACCAAAACCAGTATCGTTGTAGAGGCCAGGGTACGCGTCGCCCTGCTGCTCATGGTTGAAGACGTTGGTGAAGACACCCTGAAGTTCCAGGCTCACGCTTTCCGCCACGCGAATGTTCTTCTTGATGGCGAAGTCCATGTTCCAGTAATTCAGGCCCGATAGAGCTCCGTAGCCACCGTCCCGGGTATCTACACCCAGAATGGGGTTACGCCACAAATAAGCCTGGTTGGCTCCATTGCTGAAGGCATTGACCGGGTATCCGTTTCCAGGTGCCTGCCCCTGACAAGCGGCGATGTAGTACCCAGGAGCGGTTGGGAATGGCTCGCCCGTGTGGCAGGCGTAGGCATGCGATTTCAGCGCAGCCCCTGGCAGCGGCTCGGCGTTCTCCGAGTCGTAGTCGGCGCAGGCGATGAAGCAGGCACCGAAGGCCGAATAGGAGCCAGTCGTCGTCACTACCTGGATCGGGAGTCCAGTACCTGCGGTCAGGACGCCGGAGAACGTCCAGCCACCCAGCGCCCGCCCGATGAGCCCGCTCTGTCCCTTGTAGAACGGAGGCGAGTAGACAAGGAACGTGTTAAATATCAGCTTGCGGTCGAACGTCTGGCGACCATACATCTCGTTCAGATTGTACGGATCAAGCACGTCCAATTCGCTGGAGGACTGGACCTGCGATCCGGTGCCAAGAGCTTTGGACCAAGTGAAGTTGGCCTGCGACGTCAATCCGCGCCAATCGGCCATCTTGACCGTGACGAAGCCACCGTTGTAATTCCCATGGCCGAACGCGCCGTTCAGAGTCGCAGTTTCGGTGTACTGACCGGCGCAACCGTTCGTACCCGTACCACCCAGCGTGGCGCAGGTGGAAGGAATTGGCGTGTTCATCATGGTGCGCGGGAAGTTGAACGCGCCGCCGCTGCTGCCGTTGACCGGGGTGCAGGAGCCGGGGCCAGCCGGGCAAGTGGCACCGCTGTCCAGATCACTCCACAGGCTCCAGACCGTAGCACTAACGAGATTGGTGGTACCCTGCGCACCTTCATTGAGCACCACAGCATCGGTGCAACTGGTTGGAGTGGTCAGAACGCCGTTATACATAACCGGGTTCGTGCAATATCCCGTCCCTGCGAGCGCCGTCTCGAAGAAAGGCTGTGGTGTGACGGCACCTCGATTGGGTCCTGCGCCAGGAGTCGGCAGGGCCGAGCCGCCGCAGCCGCCGCCGGCGAGTCCGACGAGGCCGCCGCAGTATTGCTGCACAACCGTCGCGTAAGCGTTCTTGAACGACTGGCCGCCGAGCGTCATGTTATACGGCACCGCATTCAACATGATCGCGGTGAAATCGTTCGTGAGTCTGCGGCCGATGTACCCGATTTCAATCGTAACTCTGCGGCTTATCTGGCGCTGAATGGACAAGTTGAACGAGTCAATCGCATCGGGGCGCGAATTCGGATCCAGAGCCTCCGGCGAGGTTGACGCCGGATTGTTAAAGCCCGGATAAACGGGCTGGGGCAGAGTGGGGGTCGCCTCATTGATGAGAGGAATGGTTGGACCACCCGTAACCGACGACGTCGTGTTCACGCGCCACGCAGCGTCAGTTCCAGTCGTCCAGGTTGCCGCTCCCGACGCCCCGCAAGCCCATGTGCCGGTTGCGCCAGCAATGTTTGAGCTGCAAGCGATGGGCTGTTCGAGACCGAGGCCGAGCAGTGGGACGAGCACCTGATACACGCCGTTGGTACGACCGTAGGTACGGCCATAACCCGCGCGAACCACGGTGTTTGCCAATGCGCCGGTCGTGCTGGTGGGTGACCAGGCAAAGGCGACGCGCGGACTGAACTGGCCATAGTAGGGGTTGTACGGATACTTGTATCCGCTCCCAACATTTCCCGCCAGGGCGAAACCGATTTCGGGGTTGTAGACTTGGCCAGCCAGCGCGGCGCGGTTGCGGGCCGCGATGTAATCCAAGGCCTTCACCGGCGTATCAGACTGGTCGACGACCACCGTTTCTTTTCCACTCGCTTCGGTGGGCGGCATTTCGAGCGCGTAGCCCAGACCGTAGGTCAGGGTCATGGTCGGCTTCAAGTGCCAAGTGTCACTGAAGTAGACGTTGTAGTAGGGAATCGTGCTCTTGTCGAAAGCGTTCGACAAGGGCGGTAACAAGGAAAGGCTCGCGCCGCTGCGGGCGAACATCTGCCCTGCGACCGAGACGACACCTAGCACACCAGCGGCAACAGAGGTGCAATTTGTGATGCTGGTGGTCGTAACCGCGCCTGTGCCCACACCCGTGCAGGGCAGGAACCCCGCGTTGTTAAGCAACGATCCGGAAATACCGTCACCCAAGTCGTATACCGGGTAGGCGTTGATCGTGCCGCCACTGTCGTTGCGTTGGTGGTAGTCGAAGTTGTGCTGATAGTAACCGCCAAACTGAAGCAGGTGGTTGCCATGGAGCATGGAAACGTCGTCACGGATCATGTTGTCCTGACCATCCCAGAAACGGCGGCGGACCTGCTGGTTGTTGGAGTTGATCGGCGTCAGGTCCGAGCTGTAGCCAAAGTCCTGGCCCGAAACGATTTCGACCGCGGCGCCCATGCCGGGAACCTGAGGCGGCGCGCCGAACCGGTTCCACGCCCACCAGTTGCGCAGGTAGCTGTAGTGCAAGTCGTTGGTCACATTGCTGGTGATGTTACTGGTCAGACCGGCCACGAAGTACCAGTCCTGAACCGGAGCGCTGTCCAGCGCAGCCGGGACGCCCAACGTATCACCAGGCACGAAGCCGCCGATATCCACCTGATCGTCAGTAGCATACTTTACGTTGTAATACCGATAGCTGGTGAAGAAGTGTTGCTTGGACGAGAAATCGTGATCGATGCGGCCCACCATGAATTTGGTCTTGATGGGGAGCCTAAGGTTAGCCGCAAAGCCCTGAATGTTTGCACCATCGCACAGAGTCTGGGAGCAGGTGGCGTTCGAGGCAGGCTCATACTTGCTCCAGATTGTCGAAACTACAGAGTTGAGTCCGATGCTTTGCGGATCGCAGGCAGCGGGAAGGCAGCCATAGTTTCCCGGAATCGGCACGCCATTGTAAGTAACGGCGGTGGGGTTCAGGTTGTAATCGACCGCGCCGAAATTCGTGGCGCTATCGTCCAGAAGGAGGCCTAACTGCAGCGCCGGCGAGGGCACGTTCCGGAAAATGGTCTCAGAATCCAGCCAGTTGAAGCCCTCATAATTGAAGAAGAAGTACGTCTTGCCTCCAAGAACCACCTTTGGAATGAGTGGCCCTCCCAGTGAGCCTCCGTAGCGGCTGAAATGGTAGGTGGGAAGTCCCACGTGAAATCCCGGTATGTAATTCAGAAAGTTGTTTTGCCAGAGGTTACTGGCCCAGTTGTTATCCCTGTAGTATTCGTAGGCGGTTCCGTGGAAACTGTTCGATCCGCGCTTGGTGACCACCTTGATTTCAGCGCCGGCAGAGGAGTTGAAGTCAGCGGTCTGGCCAGCCGTATTCACTTTGAACTCTTCGACGCTGTCGGCAGGAGTCGGCATTACGCCAGACGGGCTAGAGTAATTCTGCTGACCAGAAATACCGCCAGTCGGGTCGCCGACGCTGAGCGCAACTTGGGAGCCGGTGTATACGGAACCCATGCCATCCATATCGTTGGTGTTGTTTCCGCCATCCAACGAGAAATAGCTCTGATCATTTATCGCGCCCGCGACTGAGCCATCCGTGCTGACGCCCGGCTGCAATTCTATGAAGGTATTGACGTCGCGGCCGATACTGGGCAGATTGTCCAGAGCCACGCTGGTGAGCGTCTGGCCAACGGTAGCGTTCATGGTCTGCAGTTCGCTGCCGGTGCTTTGCACCTCAACCACGACGCTGGCGCCACCGACCTGAAGCGTCAGATTCAGGGTGAGGGCCGAACCCACCGTCACTTCCTGATTCTCCGCCTTGGTAGTGGCAAAACCTTGCTTGGTCACCGTCACGCGATACTTGCCAGGAAGAACGTCCACAAAGATGTAACGGCCTGAGGCGTTCGTGGTCGTGGTGCGGGAGTTGTTTGTCGCGATGTCGATCAACGTCACCGTGGCGCCGACCACAACCGCACCCTGCGGGTCGGTGATGGTCCCGGCGATGGTACCAGTGTTTGCCGCGCCTTGCCCCCACGCGGGTAGAGCGCCACCCAAGCAAAGTGCGACTATGAGGAAAAGGGCTAAACTAATGCTGCGCGTGTGCATTGCTTCCTCCAAAGAACCAAGAAATTGAAGTGTTTTCGACATTACCCGCCAACGCAGAAGCGGTGAAACCCTTGCAACTGACCGATAGGAATTTAACTTGCCTTCGGATCATGCGCCCTGGCTTCCTGGGAACAAATGGCGCGATCCCATGAGGTACTTCGAGACCCCTCAAACCTGACTACTAAAATTTGTCGCCCATCTTGCTTCTGCGGGCGTTCATACACTGCAAACACAAAACGACCCTTGCACAATCGAACGAACACACTGTGCAACTCACAATCCAAACAGCAATTGCGATAAACAATTTGTTTGCAACGGTTTAGTCTCGATTGTGTGTGCGGTTGATACCGAAATCAGTAGAAAGCCTGCCCGTCAGATATGGCAATTGGAAGCCGGGGCGGTTCAGGAATCGAGACGGGCCGTCCTAGTGGCGCAATTTAGCCACCTTGGCAGGCGCCTCACCGGGAGCCAAAACACGTTTCACAATCGGTGTGTTCAGCTTGTACTTGCGCTGGCTCAAGTTGCCCGCTTCGTCCCTGACTTGGAGCACAAAGACGGGCAGGGTGCCCTCCCTGTCGAACTCCTCATTCGTGACGGTCACGGGAAGCACTCCCGCAAGCTTGTGCTCGCGGTAGGCGGTCTCGTATCGGTGCTTGCGCACATTCCAGGTGAAGACGCGCACCTGGTCGAAATCGTAGGGCAGGCCGTCATGAGGTTCGGTCAACACACAGAGATACTGCGGGACTTTCTTGTCGCCATCGCTGACCTGATTCAGTACGAAAAAAGCCACGAAGCGTTGGCCCTCACCATATTGTGCGATGTCGAGCGGCACGTCGACGTCAACCATACGCGACAGCACCCAGCCGACACGGCCCTGATCGTCACGCACGAGCCACCAGTCTTCCAGCACGGGCCCCATGGGAACCTTTTGGCCTGACTTCACAACTTCGGAAACTGCGCGCCGGTTGAGCGGCAGGGCTTGTGCTTGCTTTTCCGCCGTCGCCCGCTTCAGCAGCGCGACTTTCGCTCCCGCGGCCAACTGGTAAAGATGTTCCGTTTCCCGGCCCGGCGTAACGTGCAGGTTGGTCTCATTGCGCAGAACGCCGGGAGCCTGAACAGGATCGTTCTGACTGTCCTGCGTCAGTTTCTGCAGGGCGTCGAAAGTTCTCTGATCCACCAGAAACCGCTGTTCGATCCAGCCTTCGAGTCCGCCCGCAGTGCGCACGCGGGCGAAGCGCTTTTCGCGTTCCAAGACGTCGACGCGCTCTCCGTTTTTCACGTTGCCGACGGGCCGGTAGGCGACCGCGACCTGATCGCGCAGTGCCGCCTGCGGCGCCGACACGTAGGCCACCTCCAGGACGCGATGGCGTCCGCGGCTGCAACTGGGAAGGCAGATGGCGCCGATCACAGGCGCCAGGATCATCAGCGCCGCGGCACAACGCAGGGCACGTGATGGAGGTAGCAGTGTCACGAATCAGTCGCGTTTCCCTCACTATAGCGCGTTGCGGGCACTCATCGCGGCACGAAGGTTTACGCTGCAGACACACCTTTGGTACACCTTAGCCTGTCCCGAAGCGCGAAGCTATAGTAGGCAGATGGACGACAGCCAAGTTTCCCGAGCAGGCTGCACTTTGAGTCCAAGCTGAACTGACACCACGCTTTCGTATCGGTTACCATAGATCACAGCTTTCGAAACGTGGTCGGGCGGAGGCTGCCCGCACGCGTTGCGCCTCTGAGAAGAGGGATTCTGTTCGCGGGGATGCCAACAAGACTCATGAATAAAGCATTCGTTTGCTGTTTCACGATCGCGCTTTTTGCTCTTCTTGCCGTCAACTGCATTGCGCAAGATACACCTGACACAGTCTTTCGTCCGCCGAAGGGCGCTCAGGTCGCGATTGTGGTCTTCGAGGACTTGCAATGCCCTTCCTGCCGTCACACCACGCCACTGGTCGAGCAAGCCTCCAAGACCTACAAGATCCCTGTCGTGTGGCATGACTTTCCCCTGCCCTTGCACAACTGGTCGTATCAGGCGGCTGTGTTCGCGCGCTACTTCGACACGCGGTCGAAGGAACTGGGCAATCAGTATCGCGACTACGTTTTCGATAACCAGCTCGAAATCAATCCCCAGAACCTGCGCGGTTTTACTGAAAAATTCGCCGCCGAACACAAGGTGGAATTGCCCTTCGTCATCGATCCGGACGGCAAACTGGCCGCCCTGGTCAACGCTGACCGCGACCTGGGCAAGGCCCTGAAGCTCGAGCACACTCCGACGGTTTACATTGTGAGCAGCCGCAATCCCGCGCGGCCTTACGTGGAAGTCAAAGAGCCCAGCAGCCAACTCTACGCCACTATCGACGCGATGATGAAGAACTAGGCGATTGCGGGTTGGTGGATTTCAGATCGCAGATTTCAGTTTGCAGATTCCAAACTGCCTAGCTTCAGATTTGAAATCTGCAGTCGAAAATCTGAAGCCCTCAATCTCTATGCGGGCCGCCCTGTATAGTGTTCCCTGGAGTGCACATCCTCGTGATCTTCGAGCGATTCCAGATGTGTGATCACTTCGGCTGGCCCTGCCAGTTCCACCGGCAGACGCTCCTCGAGCAGAGTCGCTAACCGATGCGCCTCTCCCACCGCCGTGGCGTGCGGAAACAGCAAATGTACCTCGATAATCTGACGGTGTCCGGTGGTGCGGAAGCGCACACCGTGATAATGCACACCCAGTTCGTTGCATAGAGCGTCCAACTTTTCCCGAATTTCCTTGCCGACTTTGGGATCCGAATAGTCCAGCAGGCCCACGGCCGATCGCCAGGCCAGCCTTCCCCCGGACCACAGAATATTCAGCGCGACGGCAATGGCAATGATCGGATCAAACGGCTTCCATCCAGTCAGCATGACCAGGCCCAGCCCGGCGACCACGCCGAAGCTGGTAAGGCTGTCGGTGAGGACATGCTTGCCATCAGCCTCGAGGATGAGCGAGCCGGTGCGCTTGCCCACACGCAGCAGGTACCAGCCGAGCCAGGCATTCATCAGGCCGGCGGCGAGCAGCAACAGCGTGCCCGATCCCAGATGCTCCAGCGGCAGGCCGGCGAGCCACTTCTGGATCGCGGCCACCAGAATCCAGATCGCGGCGGCGACGATCATGGCGCCTTCAAATCCGGCGGAGAAAAATGTGATGCGCTCGTATCCGTAGAGAAAATTCGGCGCCGCCGGCTTCGTGCTCAACCGCAGACTGAAGGCGGCAAATGCGACGGCGATGACGTGGACAACGGACTCAGCAAAGTCCGACAGGATTGCGGCGGATCCGGTCAGATAGTAGGCGGCCGTCTTGCCCAGCAACATGAGCACGCCCACGGCGAGCGACAGGCGCATGGCAAACCACGCCGCGCGCAGCTCCGTCTGATCGCGCAGCGGACCCGCCTGGGGCGCAGGTGCTGTAACGACTTCCGACATGGCAGGAACCTTATCGGGACATGCTTACATGAGGGCGGGGCGAGGGAAGTGATTGGAATCACGTCTCGGTGGTTACGTTCGTCAGTCTCCAAAGCCGATGCCGATGGCCCGCGCCGTGCGCACCAATTCACCATCAGGCTGGACAGATTTCAAATGGCCGATGGCGCGCGCCACGTCCACGGCAACGATGGAACCGGCGCGCAGCGCTACCATCTTGCCAAATCCACCTTCGGCGATCAGGTCCACAGCGGCCACGCCAAACCGCGTCGCGAGCACGCGGTCGTACGGCGAGGGCGAACCGCCACGCTGAATGTGCCCGAGCACGCTTACGCGGACTTCTTTGTTGGAGATGAGCGAAATCGCGTCGCCTACGAGATTGCCCACTGGCCCACCATGCGCGATCTGCTTGAGTTCGGGCGGCAGCTTGATGCCTTCCGCTACCACCACGATGGTGAAGCGCTTGCCGCTCTGTTCGCGCTTTGCGATGAAGTCGCAGACGTTGTGGATGCTGAAGGGAATCTCGGGAATCAGAATCACGTGTGCGCCACCCGAAATCCCCCCGGCCAGCGCAATCCAGCCGCAATCGCGGCCCATCACCTCGACCACCATCACGCGATGATGCGAGGCGGCGGTGTTGTGAATCTTGTCGATGGCGTCGGAAACCGTATGCAGCGCGGTGTCGAAGCCGAAGGTCAGCTCGGTGGCCGAAAGATCGTTGTCAATCGTCTTGGGCACGCCGACAATCTTCATGCCCTTCTGAAAGAGCTCGTGCCCGATCTTCTGCGAACCGTCTCCGCCGATGGTGATGATGGCGTCAATGCCGAGCTTTTTCGAATTCGCGATGACCTGGTCGGAAATGTCGCGCACCACTTCCACGCCGTTCTCTTCCGTGCAATAGCGAAATGGATTGCCGCGGTTGGTGGTGCCGAGGATGGTCCCGCCGCGGGGCAGGATTCCGCTGACGCGGTCGAGCGTGAGTTCAAACGATTTCTCTGGCCAGATCAGGCCGTCGAAACCGTCGGGAATGCCGATGACTTTCCAGCCGTGCTTGAGGATGGCGGCTTTGGTGGCGGCGCGAATGACCGCGTTGAGGCCGGGAGCGTCCCCGCCTCCGGTAGCGATGCCAATGCAGCGAACGTCAGACATGGGATGAAGTGGCTCGCTACGATGATAGCGCTTTACGGCACAGAAGCGGACAGCACGAGTGGACGTAGCGGAGTCGTATTTCGGCTTGACTTTCCTCCATGGCGTCGTCCCCGAGCAGAGCCGGTTCCTAGTAGACCTCCGCCCTTAGCCGGGGGCGAGCAAAGCGAAGGGAGCGATGGACCTCCTTTGTAGAGTGATGCCTCGCAAAGAACGCGAGAAATGGGGCACCCAAATCACGTACGAAAGAGTGTGGGAAGCGGGCCACCCGCGGACTGTCTTATCGCGGAAAGGTAGGCCAGCTTCTATCAGGACCTAGCTGGTAGTGGTAATACTCACGGTCTTGCTGCTGGTGCCGCACAGCGTGGCATAAATGGTCGTCGGCATGTTCGGTTCGCCCGTGTCCGTGGTTCCCTCCCCGTTAGTGTCGATTGTTGGGAGGACGCTGGTGTTGGAAATGGTCCAGGTCACGGTGCCGGTCACATCCGTCGTCCCGGTAACCCCGCTAAAAGTTGCCTCCGCATTAAACTGAAGTGTAGTGCCGCCCGCACCCGTCCAGCTGCTTCCTCCGTTAACCGTGATCGTCAAGTTCTGGACTACCGGGCAAACGGTCACGGTCAGTGTTGAGCTGGTCACCGTGCCGTCTGACGCACTGATCGTGGTCGTCCCGGGGAGCGTGGGAAGGTTCGATAACGCCGCCGCAGTAAGGTAGCCGCTGGTGGGGCTGCTGAAGCTGGCAACGCCCGGGCTGGATGAGTTCCATACGGATTGGCCGGTCACATTCCCGGTGCTGCCATCACTATACGTAGCCGTTGCTATCATCTGGTAGGACGTGCCGGGCGCCAGCGATAGGTTCGCTGGTCCAATGGCCAGCGAAGAGAGAGTTGGGCTCACCCAGAAGCTGCTGCAGCCGAAAGCCGCTGCCAGCGCCAGGAGCGCGGCGAAGGCGCCCATCAATCGCATTTTGAACCCGAGTTTCGACTTCGTGGAGGACATGGTTTGTGAGGACTCCTTGTTTCTTAGGAACCCTTGGCGTGAAGGGCCGCTTTACTTCAGTTTCCTGCTGATGGTTTCTGTTTGGTCTACAAAAATTGTAGCAGAGTCAATTCCCGCCGGCGCACACTCTGGTACCTGAACCCGCACGTGCCGCATGAAGTCCAGAGGCGAGACCTCCTGCCGCGATGCCATTCGGCTCGTCACGTAGAACGGCGGCGGAGACGCGACTTGCAGAAAATCTGCCGTCGGCGCATGTGTCGTCCTACGGGACTCGTTCGATCTTCTCTCACCCGTACCCGGCACTAAGCCTGCCCTGAGCGGAGTCGAAGGGTGCCGAGCTTTCACATTCCGCCGCTGCGCGGCTGGTGCGCCGGTCCCTCACATCGCGCCGCTGGGTGGCTCGTGCCAAGAACCAAAATGGCCAGCGGTTCACTCAACCGCTGGCCATCGAACTCCTGACATTGCTTCGCCTTTAGAAGCCCTTGCCGTGTTTTTCCGGCTTGGGGGCACTTTGATGCTTTGGCGGCGGACTCGACTTGGGCGCACTCTTGGGCGCCGGATTGGAGTGCGGAACCGGTGCCGCATGCGGCGTGCTCTCGGTATGCGACTGGCTGCTGGGCGTGTTGCTCTTCGAAGGAGGAGTGAACGACCGGAATCCCTCGTTCGAGCCGCCCTTGCTTCCTCCCGCCGGAGACGACACCCGTGCCTCTTTGGGCGACATAGAAGGGGCGTGGTATTCCGCGCCTGCCGCTCTGGCCGCAACCACAGAATGGCTGCTGAAGTCCCCAGCCTTGGAGGTTGCCGCGATCGCCGGACGGCCATGATTTTCCGAGGCGAAGTTGGCGCGATTCTGGCTGGCCAGATGCTCCTGCTGCGTCTGCGAGGCCAAGGCCGCCTGGTGCGGTTCGTTCTCCGCCGCGCGTTCGGCCGCAGTCGGGGTAGCCTGCACGCCGCCCGCGCCGCCGTTGAACGCCGTAGTGTTGTTGTTGACCACGACCGTGCGGTTGTAGACGTTGGTCACGTTTGTGACGCTCACATTGTTGACGGAGCGGTTGTAAAAGAACGCGCCGCCGCGCCACTCGCCGCCGACGAAGCCAACCCCGCCGTAGCCGAATCCGTAGTTAATGCCGCCGTAGAATCCGATGTGCGGACCCCAATATCCGGCGTGCCACAGGTAGAGGCCGCCAGCCCAGCCCCAGTAGCCGGGCGTCCACAGCAAGCCCACCGGTGCGACCACCCACGTACCGGGCACCCAGTAATAGCCGCCATCATCGTTCCAGGCCCAGTAGCCGGGCGTCCACATGTAGCCCGGGCCGGGGCAGATCGGCTGCGCGTAAACCGGCAGCGCAGGCGGCCCGATGCGGACCGAGATGCCGACCGCAATCTGCGCCAGCGACGCGGCGGAAAGAGACATTACGACGACTGCCATTACAAGCCAACGAGCTACCGATCGATTCAAGTTCATGCCAATTTCCCCTTGGGCTGCGAGGCCGATCATCATCCGGAAATCATGCCCCAAAGACGACACGGCCAAAAAGTGAACAAAACCATTGTGACGCAAAATCAGGCCCGGAACTGGTTACGTTCCTCCCATGTAAACACTGAACTTTCGGGTATGTTGCTCCCGCGGACAATTATTTTTGAATGAGCAGTTCGGACGGCGGGCACGGCGTTCCGGGCAGTGCTCGGGGCCGAACCGGCCGGCTAGTTGATCTTGCGGGCGCGGGCGATGCGCTCGTCAATCGGCTTGCGGCCGGCGAATCCTTCCTGCATTCCATGCCAGTGGGTGATCGATTTTTCCCCCAGTTTCCAGCAGAGCAGAATGATCTGGCCGTCCACCTCGCAGGGAAAATCCAGCAGACCGATGTTCAGATCCTTGACCTGCACGCCGATGGAATCGATTTCGGCCAGGGCGTCTTTGGCGCGCTGCTCGGCCTTGGCGCGCTCTGCCTTGCGCCGCGCCAGCGGCACCACGTCAAGATAAGTGCCTCCGTTCAGAAAGATGCGCTGGTGCAGCGCCTGCTGTTCAGCTTCGAATTCTTCCATGAGTTTCTTCGCGGCAATCGCGCTGCGCAACAGCGATTCGAGAACGGGCAACAGCGACTGAGCTTCGTCGAGGGTAAAGGTGCGGTCAGACATGGGATGGAGTTATTTTACCGCACGGGAGGACTGAATTTCGTGTTTCGTCAGGGCCGCGCATTCCGTGTTTTTCCGGGGTTTCTACCGGTTTTTATCGGGTGCGTCTTTCATCGGGTCCTCCCGTGGGAGGGATCGGGCGAAGTTGCCGTGTTTAGGTCGACGTAAAGTTTTTGCGCGGCCAGTTCCGGCGGATAGCAGTTGCCGTCGCGGCTGTAGTTGGTGCATCGTCCAGCGACGTCTTTGCGCTGCGGCGACTGCGCGAACTGCCAGACTGCGGCAAAGGAGACGCCGCTCTCAGTTGGGCTTGGCGGATGTGCGGAAAAACCGCAGCCGGGCGCGGGCGGACACGCGTCATTGGTCACCCAGTAAGTGATGTCGCGTGTGGCCTGATTTGGTGTGGCGCGGACACTCCTGTCCGCGCTGCCGGAAGCCGAGTCGTTGGCGTGTTCGCGAATGTCTTCGGCGGTGACGACTTTGTTGTCATCCGGCGACGGAATGCCGGAACAATAAATTCCCGCGCGGAATCCGGCCGCAGTGACGCCGTCCACCCAGGCATATATGTACGCCTTCTGCTCAGGCAGCATGCGCCCACCCTGCTCCTGATCGAGGAAGATAATGGTCTTGGCCGGGAAGCCTTCGCGGCGGGCGGCAGCGGTTGCGGTGCGTGCATCCGATTGACCGAGCTTTGTCGCGTTGGAGACGGATTTCAGTTCGGCGTAAAGGCAACCGTTGAAGAGAACGAGGAAGCCGAATCCTGCCGACTCGACCGCAGCGCGATGGCCGCGCCAGCTGTTCATATTCGTTCCCGGAGGATTGTTGAGCCAGTAGCCGGCGTAGGAAAAAGTTCGGCGCAGCGCTGCGAGATTTGTGTCGCCCGGATAGTCGTTGCGGTCGAAGCCGAGGTAGGAGGTGCCTTGGGCATGGAGGATCCCCCAAGAAAACACTAGGGTCGCCATGAGCAGCGAGGCAAGCTTCATCGCTGGCACCTAACCACCGATGTGGACCATCGTCCGTGACGCGGGCACAAAATCCGGCTCGCCGATGTGGTGGCGCTCTTCTTTCTTCATCACCACGCCGCGGATGAACTCTGCCAGTTCTTCGTCGCTCGCGCCGCGGCGCATCTCGGCATAGAGGTCATGGTCCCACACCGAAAATAGACAAGTCCGGATCTTGCCGTCGCTAGTGATGCGGATGCGGCTGCAATGCCCGCAGAAGGGATGCGATACGGGCGCGATGATGCCGATTTCGCCGACGCCGTCATCGAAGCGATAGCGGCGCGCGGTCTCGGAGCGCGCGTGCGGAATTTCGACCAGCGGACGGTACTCGGCCATGCGCGCCAGAATTTCCTCGAGCCGGACGACGGTCTCCGGCGACCACACGCGATCCTCTTCGAGCGGCATGAATTCGATGAAGCGCACGACGACGCCTTCTTCGCGCGCGAACATCCCGAAGGGAATGACCTGATCTTCGTTGAAACCACGCATGAGGACGCAGTTGACTTTCAGCGGCCACAAGCCGGCGCGGCGCGCGGCGCGAATGCCCGCCAGCACGTGGTCGTATCCGCCGGGCACGCGCGTGATGCGGGCGAAGCGGTCGGGGTCGACGGCGTCCATGGAGACGGTGACGCGAGTCAGGCCAGCGTCTTTCAGCGGCTGGGCAAGATCGGCCAGCAGGTGCCCATTGGTGGTGAGCGCGATGTCGAGCCTGTCCTCTGCTACTTCACCCGTGTTGTTATTCCGAGGAGCGGCGCGACGAGGAACCTGCTTCATGTAGTTTATGCGTTGATCGTTTGGGCGTTGATCGGTTGGGCCCTGATCGGCTGGGCCTTGCAAGGGCGCGGCTTCAGCCGCGCTGCTATCGCGGGATTGAGATGGGGGCTTTAGCCCCTGAGGCCTCAGCTTCGCCAGCTCCCGCACAAACTCGACCACTCCGTTGCGCAACAGCGGCTCGCCGCCGGTCAGGCGAACTTTCGTGATCCCCATACCAACCAGCACGCGCGCCATGCGCAGGTAGTCGGCAAAGGCAAGGTCACCGTAGAGCGCGCCCTCATTCCCCGTGCGGCAATAGACGCACTTGTAGTTGCAGCGGTCGGTGATGGAAATCCGCAGGTCAGAGATGCCGCGGCCGAATTTGTCGGTCAGCACCACCACAGTATAGATGCTGGAACTCGCTGAATGGCACGGCGATTCAGCGCCCTCACATTCCGTCGTAGTTCGGGCCGCCGCCGCCCTCGGGTGGCACCCAGGTGATGATCTGGTAGGGGTCGGCGATGTCGCAGGTTTTGCAGTGCACGCAGTTCGAGGGGTTCAGGCTGATGCGCTTGCCGTTGGGCTGGCTGGAGTCCTCGACCATCTCGTACACGTTGGCCGGGCAGAAATTCTGGCAGGGGCTGCCGTACTCCTTCACGCAACGCGTGTTGCAGATGTTCGTGTCATGGATGACCAGGTGCGCGGGCTGGTCTTCTTCGTGCTTCGTGCCGGAGTGGTAGAGGTCGGTGAGTTTGTCGAAGGTGAGCTTGCCGTCGCCCTTGGCCGGGCCGAGCATGTGGGCCTCGGCGCCGCCGTCCGGGGGCAACTCGGCGAGCTTGCGCATCCGTTCATATCCGGCATGGCCGGGATAGCGATTTTGTAGGCCGCGGCCTCCGGTGATCATCTGCAGGCCGGTGTTGAACATGCCGGCGAACATGCCGTGCTCGAATCCCTGGTGCAAGTTGCGGACTTTCCAGAGCTCTTCCTTGATCCAGCTGGATTCAACTTGCTTCTGAAAACCGCTCAACATCGCAGCTGACGAGTCATCTTTCAGTAAGGCTTCAAACGCTGTTTCCGCGGCGAGCATGCCGCTTTTGATGGCAAGATGAATGCCCTTGAGCCGCGCCGAGTTCAAGAAGCCGGCGGAATCGCCGAGGATCATCCATCCGTTGCCAGCGACCGGCGGAATCGCCCACCAGCCGCCGTAAGGCATCGACTTCGCGCCGTAGCGGATCATCTTGCCGCCTTCGAGCAATTTCGCCACGAAGGGATGCCGTTTGAGCTCCTGCAGCACGCGTTGCGGATCGAGCCGCGGGTCGGCGTAGTCGAGGCCGGTGACGAAGCCGAGCGAGACGACGTTGTCTTTCGAACTGTAGATCCATGCGCCGCCGTATTCGTGCGTGGTCAGCGGCCAGCCCATGGTGTAGATGACTTCGCCCGGCGCGATGCGGCCCGCGGGGATTTCCCAGAGCTCTTTCACGCCGACGCCGTAGGTTTGCGGATTCGCGTTTTTCGCGAGATCGAATTTTGAGACGAGCTGCTTGGTCAGCGATCCGCGCGTGCCTTCGGCGAGAATTACGACTTTTGCTTGCAGATCGTAGCCGGGCTCGAAGTTCGATTTCTGCTGGCCTTCCTTGTCCACGCCCTTGTCGTCGGTCTGAACGCCGGTGACGCGGTCGCCGTCGAACAGAAGTTCCGAACCGGCGAAGCCGGTGAAAATCGTGATGCCGGTTTCTTCGACTTTGCTGCCCAGCCATTTCACGAAGCGGTTCAGCGAGATGACATAGTTGCCGTGATCGCGCAGGAACGGCGGCGTGATGGGAAATTTGAACTTACCTTTTTCTGTGAGGAAGTAGACGGCTTCTTTCACCACTTCGGCGTCGAGGGGAGCTTCCTTCTCGAATCCGGGGAGCAGCTCGCGCATGGATCGGGGATCGAGCAATGCGCCGGAGAGGCAGTGCTGGCCGATCTCGCGCGCTTTTTCGAGCACGTATATGTTTTCTTTGCTGAGCTGTGCGTCGGGATGCGCGGCGTTGTGCGTGTCGATGAGCTGCGCCAGACGCAGAGCGCACGCCATGCCGGCCGGCCCTCCGCCCACGATGACCACATCGGCGGGCATCTGCGGGCGCTCGACGCCCTCGATCGGTTTGCGGAAGATGAGCATGTTCAGGACTCGGCCTCAGGCGCTACCACTCCGCAGCTACGACCGCAGCGGATCCGGCACGCCAAGTTGTTTACAAATGCGAACTGCGGTTGGATTCTTTACCTCTCGATGCCTTGGAACCGTGCTCGTTCGCTGGGTCGCTGGATTATGGTACAGGCTGTGTTTCCCGCCCTCGCGTACTAGGAGGCAACCATTCGTGTCAAGGTGTCGGAGGCGCGTTTCAACAGACAGACAATGGCACATTCCGCCTTGTGAATGTCCTTGCGCTGCTGTGGAAAACGCGCCCAGAATGCTTCAGTCGCACTGGAAATTCCTGGGCTGTTTTTTCATCAGGGCACGTACAGGAAATGGGGCAAGCGAACATAAGACGAAAACGATGTCAAGTTAGTGACACTGTGAGCTTTTCTCGCATAATTTTCTTTCCGGCAGACGATTTCCCGGTAAGCTGGCGATTTGCCTCCAGCAGTTCCTCGACGGCGTCCCGCAAATTCTCGCGGGCTTCTTCCAGCGTGTCTCCCTCCGTAATGGCGCCCGGCAGTTCCTCAGCGTAGGCGACGAACCCCCCTCCCTCCGACTGGGGGACTTCCTCAAAAACAGCTGTGAGCACCATCTCCATAGCAACGATTTTACTCGCAATTTCAGAATTTCGAGATTACCACCGAATGAACGACTCGCACCTACCCTCCCGCTTTCGCCTTCTTCACTTCCTCGATCAGCGGGGAGACGATGTCGAACAAGTTGCCGACCACCGCATAGTCGGCAATTTCGAAGATCGGAGCCTCGGAGTCTTTATTCACGGCAATGATGGTGCGCGAGCCCTTCATGCCGACGATGTGTTGAATGGCGCCGCTGATGCCGAGCGCCAGATACAACTTGGGGGCGACGGTCTGGCCCGAGGAGCCGATCTGGCGGTCCATTGGCAACCAACCGGAATCGCAGATCGGGCGCGAAGCGGCCAAGTCGCCGCCCAGAGCGTCGGCGAGATTCTTCGCGATCTCGATATTCTTCTGCTCCTTGATGCCGCGGCCCACAGCGACGATGATCTCGGCCTGGGTGAGGTCGACGGCCTGCTTGGCCTCTTTGAAAACTTCCTGCGGATTGTTGCGAACGACACCGTCGGCAATGTCGACCTTCACGGTCTCGACTGGAGCGGCATTGGTGCCGGCTTCGGCCTTGTCTCCGCGGAACGCACCGTTCTGAAAAGTTGCGAACCAAGGCGCGTCCCCCGCGAAGCTTACGTCGGCGGCGAGTTTGCCCTGGAACATTTGCCGCGTGAAAACGAGTTTGCCCGCTTCGTGTTTGAAGCCGATGCAGTCGCTGATAACGGTCCGCCCCATGGCCGTGCCCAGCTTGGGAATGAAATCGCGCACCTGATAGGTGTGCGGCATGATGACGAGCTTGGGCTGCTTCGTCGAGAGAAACTGTTTCAGAGCGGCGGCGAACGCATCGGGCGTGTAGGGTTCGAGTTTGGGCGACTCGATGGCATACACTTTCGCGACTTTCTTCCCGGCAACTTCGGCGGCGATTGAGGCAGCGTTCGCGCCAACCACGGCCGCTTCCAGTGGCCAGCCGGTGGCTGCCGCCATAGCCTGACCGGCGGTGATGGTTTCCCAGGAAACGCGATTCAGCTTGCCTTCGCGCTGCTCAACGACAACTAAGATTGTCTCTGACATTAGTCCTCAACTTCTCAGGTTTCAGAGTTTCAAGGTTTCAGGGTTCCCCCGCGGCTCATGCGCACTTTAAAACCTTGAAACCTTTCGAAACTTTGAAACTTGTTCGTTAGAGTACCCGCAACTCGTTGCGCAACTTGTCCACCAGCTTCTTGGCGATCTCGGCCGGCGGGCCGTCGATGTGTTCGGTCTTTTTCGTTTTCTGGGGGACGTACAGCTTCTCGATCTTCTGCAGGTTCGCGCCCACCGCTGACTGCACCTCGGCCAGCGTCACTTTGCGCAGCGGCTTGTTCTTGGCCTGCTTGATGCCGATCAGCGTTGCGTAGCGCAGCTTGTTGATGCCGGATTGAATCGTCAACACGGCGGGCAAAGGCATGTCGACGAACTGAAAGTATCCGGCTTCGAGCTCGCGCTTTACGCGGATGCCGGCGTCCGTTTTTTCGATCTGCATGATGATGGTGGCGTGCGGCCAGCCCAGTAATTCGGCGAGAATCACGCCGGTCTGGGCGTAGCCGTAGTCGTCGGACTGCAAGCCGGTGAAGATCAGGTCGAATTGTTCATCTTTGATCGCAGCCGCAAAGGCCTTGGCCGTATTGAAAGCGTCGAGGCCCACGAACTTGTCGTCTTCGAGATGAATGGCGCGGTCGGCGCCCTTGGCCAGTGCCTCGCGCAACACCTGCTGCGCGCGAGCCGGACCGCTGGTGATGACAACGACTTCACCTTTGTGCTTTTCCCGCTGCCGGAGCGCCTCTTCGAGGGCGTAGGCATCGGGCTCATTCACTTCGTAGGAAACATCTTCGCGGATCCAGGTGCCTGCTTCATTGAGCTTCAGCGGTGCATCTTTCTGCGGCACCTGCTTCATACAAACCAGGATTTTCAAGAATTATGACTCCTTACTCGGTGACTCCGGAGAGCCACAACAAAACTGGTAAGTATAAATGAGCCGCGAGCGTGGGAGGAAATCTGCTTCTGCGCCACATATCGATCAGACTTCAACCGGAAGTCACTTTTGTGATCGCAATCACAGACCACTGCAGCCGAGCCGGGTCAGCATGACCGAGGTATGCCTGACGATCTGTTTTCTACCATGCGCCAGAGCATCATTGATGGCGCGCCCGACACGGCCTCCAGCCTCGCGCGGCAGGCCGTCGACTCCGGCGTCGCGCCGCTCGATGCCATCAACAACGGCTACGTTCCCGGCATGCATGACGTAGGCGAGCAGTTCGCCAAGGGCCAGATGTTTCTGCCCGACATGATGGCCTCGGCCGAGGCCATGCGCGCGGCGATGGCCGTGCTCGACCCGGAACTGACCAAACTCGGCGCGGAACGGCCCATGGCGGGCGTTGTAGTGCTGGGCACGACCAAGGGAGACATCCACGAAATCGGAAAGACTTTGGTGGGCACGCTGCTCAGCGCGCATGGCTTTCGTGTGCACGATCTGGGAGTGGATGTGGAGGGCGACACATTCGCTGCCAAGGCGCGCGAACTCGGCGCCGACATCGTGGGCGTCTCGGCGTTGCTCACCACGACCATGCGGAACCAGAAGGGCGTGATCGAATCGCTCGAGAAGGCGGGCTTGCGTTCGCAGGTGAAGGTCATGGTGGGCGGGGCACCGGTCACGCGCCGCTGGGCGGAAGAAATCGGCGCCGACGGCTACGCCAAGGACGCCATGAGCGCGGTGGACCTTGCCCGGGAACTGATGCAGCAGAAACTGCAAGGCGTTGTGCCGGTTCAAACTTGAAGGCTGGGATATTCAGAATGGCTCCTTCCGCAAATGTCATTCTGAGCGGAGACGGCGCTGCGCGAAGCGCAGGGGATGCCGGAGTCGAAGAATCCTATGCTCAGACACCGATGAGGGAATAGAGATTCCTCGCTGCGCTTGGAATGACAACATTTTCTTAGAAGCATGAGACCCAAACTCCAGCTTCTCGACAAGCCGCTGATCGAGCGCATTCTCGACGAAGCTTTTCAGCTCATCGAAGATCCCGGCGTGCGCGTCGCGCCGTATGTGGTTGAACTGCTGCGCTCGGCGGGAGTGGCGGTCAGCGACGGCGTCGCTCACATTCCTGAGGCTCTTGCTCGTCGCCTGCTCGATCTCGCTCCGCGGGGATTCTGCCTTTACGATCGCAGCGGCAAACCGGCCGTGCGCTATGGCGGAGACGACGTTCATTTCGATCCCGGCTCGTCGTGCCTGAACATTCTTGATCCCGCGACGCAGCAGGCTCGCCCCGCCATGGCTGCCGATTTGGTGCGGCTGGTCCAGGTCGCCGAGATGCTGCCGGAATTCGCGGCGCAGTCGACGGCGATGGTCTGCAACGACGTCCCGCAGGAAATCGGCGACTGGTATCGCCTGCTCTTGGTGCTCTGGTATTCCGAGAAGCCGGTGGTGACGGGCGCGTTCTCGGCGTCGAGCCTGCATACGCTGCTCGATCTGCTGGCGATCGCAAGCGGTGGGAGCGACGAACTGCGCCAGCATCCGCGGGCGATCTTCGATGTCTGCCCCTCGCCGCCATTGAACTGGTCGGAATTTGCGTCACAAAATCTCGTGGATTTGGCGCGCGCCGGCGTTCCTGCGGAAATCGTAAGCATGCCGCTGGCCGGCGCAACGGCACCGGTCACACTGGCGGGTTCGGTGGTGCAGCACGCTGCCGAGTGCATCAGCGGAATCACCATCCATCAACTGGCCCAGCCCGGGGCGCCTATCGTCTGGGGTGGCGCGCCCGCGATCTTCGACATGCGCACAGGCAAAACACCCATGGGCGCGATCGAGACGGCCATGCTCGACGTGGCCTGCGCGCAGGTTGGGAAGTACGTCGGCTTGCCCACGCACGCATATATGGTTGCCGGCGATGGCCGCGTGATTGACGCGCAGGTCGAAATGGAAAGCGGCATGTCGGCTGTGCTGGGCGCGCTGGCCGGGATCAACATGATTTCGGGGGCGGGCATGCTGGATTTCCTCGCCTGCCACAGCATCGAAAAGCTCGTGATCGACGCGGAGGCCATCGCCTCGGCCCAGCGATTGATAGCGGGTATCGAGCCGCGCGGCGATTCTCTCGCCATCGCCATGTTCGCGGAAACCGGCTTGCACGGTGACTTCCTGAAATTGAAAGAAACGCGCGCCCTGTTCCGCAAAGAGCAGCACTTCCCTTCTGCGGTGATTGATCGCGGACTCGCTTCGACGGACGGCAGCACGCCCAGCATTCTGCAGCGCGCAGGGCAGCGCGTTGAAGAACTCATCTCGGCATATACGCGCCATCCGATGCCGGAAGATCGCGAGAAAGAAATCATCGCGTTCGCGCAGCGTGAAGGGAGAAAAGCCGGACTGGAAGGATTGCCGGAGATTCTCAGGCCGGAATACACGCCAGAGGCAGGATTAATGAAATAGGGCGATTAGCCGGAGTCCTACTCCGTGAACACCACCGATTGCACTCCCGAGATTTCGAACCGCTTCCGGCAGCGCATGTTCTTGCAGGCCATCAGGTCGTCCTTGCGCAGCATGTAGGAGCGGG
>JASHPH010000134.1 GCA_030038255.1 Candidatus Sulfotelmatobacter sp.
CCGCTTGCGCTGCTTGCGCCCCGAGTAGGCGAACTTCAGCCCGCGCTCAACGGCTTCCTTGGCCGAGCGGTACAGTTTCGATTTTGTCAGGAAGTAACCGCTGGCGCGGTCGAGTATCTTCTTGCGTTTGGCGCGGCGCTTGGTCCCGCGCTTTACACGAGGCATGGTCTTCTCCTTTTTTACTTTCGTTTTATGGCAGCTGGAGGTAAGGAGCACTCGCCGTGTGGCGGACTCAACCTCTTCACACGCCCGGAGTCAGCGATTGCAGATTAATAGTTTTAGATTTCAGACTGAAAACCGAAATCCACTACGAATCGTTTTCAATCTAAAATCTGCAATCTGAAATCGATTCTCACTGATACGGAATCATCCGCAGGACCTTGGCCAGATCGCCATCGCTCACCAAGGTAGCCTTGCGCAGCTTCCGTTTCGTTTTATGTTCCTTGGACGTCAGGATGTGGCGCAGCATGGCGTGCCCGCGCTTCACCTTTCCCGTCGCCGTCTTCTTGAAGCGCTTGGAAGCGCCCTTGTGTGTTTTCAGTTTCGGCATAAATCCTCAACAACAACATTCAGCATTCAGCCACACAACCATGTCATCGGCATTCTCGCAACTGGCTGAATGCCGAGTGCTGAGTGCTGATGGCTTGAATTTCTACGACGCCGGCTTGGCCACCTGCGCCGGAGCCACCGGCTGCGGACTCGGGGAAGTGCCCGCCGGCCGCGGTTGTCCGCCCTGCGGCGGCTGCTTCGGCTTTCCGCCCGTCTCCGGCTTTTTCGGCGCCAGAATCGCGTGCAGCGTGTTGCCTTCCTGCCGCGGACGAAACTCCACCACGCTCTGCGCCTCTACATCTTTAATCAACCGCTCCAGAATCTGCCGTCCCAGGCCAGTCCGCGTCATCTCGCGTCCGCGGAAGAAAATCGTCGCCTTGACCTTGTCACCCTCGCCCAGAAACCGCAGCACGTGATTCTTCTTGGTCTCGTAATCGTGGTCGTCCACATTGATGCGGAACTTGACCTCTTTGACCGTAATCGTCTTCTGGTGCTTCTTGGCCTCGCGCTCTTTCTTTTCCTGCTGGTAGAGATACTTCCCGTAGTCCATGATGCGGCACACGGGAGGCTGCGCGGTGGGCGAAATCTCAACCAGGTCTAAGTTCTTTTCGCGGGCTTTCTTGAGCGCTTCGTAGGGCGGCATGATGCCCAGCTGATTGCCTTCGTCATCAATCACCCGAATTTCGCGCGCCCGAATGCGATCGTTGGTGCGGATAAAACGCTTGTCGATACAGTCCTCCGTGCTCTAAGCGACTGAGAATGAACGATTATAGCATGAGGCTGTGGAAGAGCGGCCCTTTAGGGCCGCGTCCGGGGCGATGGAGAGCGCGGCTTTAGCCGCTGAGGGACACCAGCCGCGCAGCGGCGAAATAAGAAAGCCCGGCACGGCAGTGCCGGGTGCGGCCGAATGATCTATGAATGAGTCCCTTAGGGACGTCACCGAGCGCCCTAATTCTCCAAATACGAATCAATCCACACTTTCACTTTCCCGCGCCGCTCATCCGCCTGATCAAACCGCACGCCAATCAGCTTCGGCTTGCGCCAGCTGATTACGCCCTTCACCGCCATCCGCGGCAAGGTCACGAGCGAGAATGAAACTTCCACGTTCGTGCCCACCGGAACATCCTCCGGCGTGCGCAGCGACATGCCGCCCGTGCTCATCTCGATGCTGCTGGCGTTAAACCGCACCTTGTCGCCGACCACCGAGACTTCCGTCATCACCGGAATGCGCACATAGCGCCGGAACTCGTGCAGCACCAGCATGCGCGTCGCGCGGATCAGCTTCAGCGCCGCCTGCCGCTCCAACGGCTCGTGGAACATGGCGTTGATGCCGTACTTCGAATACTTCATCGCCTGCTGCGCGTTGCCGCCCACGCCATACAGGACGCAGCGGCTGTTCGAGCGCGAGCTGCGCGCCGCTTCCATCAGCGCATCGGCGCCCGTGCCCAGGCCGAGCACGCAGGCTTCAAATTTTTCCTTGTGCAGACGCTCCGCCGCATTGGCCGAGATCACGACCGGCTCAATGCCGAACTGGCGGAAGCAATTCTCGAGCAGCGCCCGCGCCGGCTCACTCAGCCCGACCAGCGCCGTGCGGGCCGTGGCCTTGCGTGCGGAGATGGCTGGGTTAAGAGTAGTTGGATTAAGAGGAGCCGGGTTAAAAGGAGGGCGTATCGAAGCGGATTTAGAAGTAGCGAAAGCTTTATCCATAGGTCGGGGAAAAACTCTAGACTCCACTTTCTGAAATCCATTCTGGAGTCTCCTTGGGCCCGTGGCAAAGTCCCAAAGTACAACTCAGGCGGGCGCAGACGTTCATTACTTTTTCGCTGGTTACGCGAGAAAGGACATTACGTCGCAATCTCCCCTGAAATCAGCCGATTGCAGATGCGCCCGAACGAAGGTCACCAGCCGGCGCATGCAAGGTTAACGACGTGGGGTGCCCCATGTCTCGCTGCCTTTGCGAGACGTGGGAAAGGTCGCCTAGGGACAGCCGCCCCTGTCCAGGTCATCCCGAAAAGGGACTTGGCGAGAAATAAACGCACGGGAAGGGTGCGACTTCCAGTCGCACCGCCGCCCGACCTATAACTCGGAATAAGTCCCGTAGGGACGGCAGGTATCAGATGTTAGAAGTCCGCCGGAGCTATGTGGCTGGTAGCAACTGCTCTAGCCACTCAGCGAGTTCCCGAAAGCTCTCGCGTCGGCGCTCAAGGATCCAC
>JASHPH010000135.1 GCA_030038255.1 Candidatus Sulfotelmatobacter sp.
GGCCCACAATCATCTGCTGCCGGAACTCGACTTGACCGGCATTTACGCCAGCAACGGCGTGGGCGGCACGGTGTTCAACGCGATGGGCCAAAAGCTGACGAGTTCCTCGCTGAGCCAGTTGTTCGGCTTCGGCTACCCAACCTATGGCGCGCAGTTGTCGCTAACTCTGCCTCTGAAGAATCGTGGCGCGAAGGCAGAACTGGGCAACGCGCTGGTTTCGCGGCGCAGCGACTTATACGGCGAACGTCAACTTCGCGAGCAAGTCATCCTCGACGTAAGTAACGCCGTCCACCAGCTCGAGCAGGCCAAGCTCAGCATTGCTGCCGGCAAGGAAGCGCTGGACTTGGCCAAGAAGAACACGGCTGCGGAACAGCGCAAGTATGAACTCGGGCAAGGGACGATCTTTCTCGTGCTGGAAGCACAAACAGAAGAGGCCACGGCAGAGCAGACGCTGCTGCAGGCGCAAGTCGGCTATCAGCTCGCGGTGGCAGGCGTCGATCACGCGACCGGCGAATTGCTGGAGCCTTACCACGTGCAGATCGCAGAGCTCACGCGCTGAGGCTGGCGGTGTGCTCAAGGCGCATCTTCCCTGCCCACATCAAAGGCAGTAAACTGAAGTCGTCGTCCGTGCGAAAGTGGCGGAATTGGCAGACGCACCAGACTTAGGATCTGGCGGGGAAACCCATGGGGGTTCGAGTCCCCCCTTTCGCACCACTTGCAGATCGAGGTCCTTCGCTCCGCTCAGGATTTCGCCAGCGGGGCTCCCGTCGCTGCGCTCCTCCCGCCCGCTAAACGGCTCAAGTTCGGGTCCCCCCTTTCGCACCAGTCAACTGCTGATTACGAGCAGCCCACCGATTCCTCAGCATTTCAGACCGTGGTCGCGCTGCGGAGCTTTGCTCCGCCCGGACAGCCGGGGGCGGCTGTCCCCACACGAGCAATTGCACTTCGTCAGTGTTGTGCAGGCAGCGCTGTCGTCGACCCTCCACGCCGGTACACGCGCACATAATCCACCAGCATGGTTTGGGGAAACACGGTCGTGCCGTCGGGGTTGCCCGGCCAATCGCCGCCCACCGCCACATTGAGGATCAGGAAAAAGGGATGGTCGAAGCTCCACTTCCAGCCCGGGCGCATGTCGGCCCGCGTGCGCGTCACGTAGAGATGATCGTCCACATAGAAGCGGATCGCTTCCGGTTCCCACTCGACGGCGTAAACATGGAAATCGTCGGCGAAGGCCCGGCCCGCGGGAAGGCGAAACGGCGCTTCGAGACCGACCCCGCCGACGTATCCCGGGCCATGAATTGAGCCGTGCACGATGCCGGGCTGTTTGCCGATGTTTTCCATGATGTCAATTTCGCCGCATGCCGGCCAGCCGACTTTGTCAACGTCATCGCCGAGCATCCAGAACGCCGGCCACATGCCCTGTCCGCGGGGAATCTTGATACGCGCTTCGAAACGCCCATAGGCTTGAGAGAATTTGCCCTGGGTTTTCACCCGCGCCGAAGTGTAGTCTCGCGTGACACCACCCCCCGAGTATTTCTCCTTGAGCGCTTTGATGACCAGGTTGCCATCCTGCAGATAAACGTTCTCAGGGCGGGCGGTGTAAAACTCGAGTTCGTCGTTGCCCCAGCCTTCACCGCCGGTTTCGACCACCCACTTCGAGGCGTCCGGGGCCGAGTTCGGACCGTTAAACTCGTCGGACCAGGTCAGAGTCCACGGCGAAGATGCAGGCTGAGGGCTAGACTGCGCGGCGGCAAACGCACTGAGCAGAAAAATCCAAGCGACGAGAAGAAGGCGATGCCGAGATGTCATAACGTCTCCTGTCAGTGGTCTCATGCTACTCCGACAAGAACGAGGCCGTCTCCACGATGGCCTTAGCGATGGTCAGCGAGGCGGTCGCGGCGGGCGAAGGGACGTTGAGCACGTGCAGCACTTTGCCCGAAGGCACGAACTGGAAGTCGTCGACGAGACTGCCGTCCGGCTTGAGTGCCTGGGCGCGCACGCCGGAGCCTCCGGGAATCAGATCGTTCTCGCGCACTTCGGGAAGCATGCGCTGCAGGGCGCGCACGAAGGCAGGCTTTGACAGCGAGCGATACCATTCGGCGAAACCGTTGCGCCAGTAGCGGAGGGCCATGCGCCAAAATCCGGGGAACGTCAGCGCCGAGGCGAAGTCGCGCAAGTTGACGTCGGTAGAACGATAGCCTTCGCGAGCAAATGCGAGAACGGCGTTGGGGCCGGCATCGACTTTGTCCGTGATGCGGCGGGTGAAGTGCACGCCGAGAAACGGGAAGCGCGGATCAGGCACGGGATAGATCAGCGTGCGCACCAGCGAAGCGCGGTCTGGGACGAGATCGTAGTATTCGCCGCGGAATGGGATGATCATGGCGCTGGGCTCGTCTCCAGCCATGCGGCTGATGCGGTCGCTGAAAAGACCGGCACAGTTGATCAGGGAGTTGGTAGAGAAGCTGCCGCGCGAAGTTTCGACTACGACTTCGTTCGTGTTGCGCCGGATGCCGGTGGCCGCTGCAGACGTGAGTACTGTACTTCCGCTAGCAGAGATCAGTTCGGCGTATTTTTCGCAGACCGCAGTGTAGTCGGTGATTCCGGTCGAAGGCACGAGTAAAGCTCGCAAGCCGCTGGCGTGAGGCTCGATCTCGCGCAATTCTTCAGGCCCAATGAGGTGCAGGCCGACGAGGCCATTGGCTTCGCCGCGCTGGCGCAAGTCTTCGAGGCGGGGAAGTTCGTCGGCGCGAGTCGCAACGATGACTTTCCCGCAGACTCTATGCGGAATGCCGTGCTCGCGGCAGAACTCAACCATGGCGGCGGCGCCGGTGACGCACAGGCGGGCTTTCAGCGATCCGGGCTTGTAGTAAACGCCGGAGTGGATGACGCCCGAGTTGTGTCCGCTCTGGTGGCGGGCGACGCCGTCTTCTTTTTCTAGAACCAACAACTTGAGGCGCGGAAAGCGGCGCGTGATTTCAAGCGCGACGGCGAGGCCTACCACGCCCCCGCCGATGATGATTACGTCGTAGCGAGAGTCGAGCATGGGGATGAGAGGATGTGCAGCCTCAGGGGACGAAGCATTTCGGT
>JASHPH010000136.1 GCA_030038255.1 Candidatus Sulfotelmatobacter sp.
CGGCGGGCCAAGATGATGGACATCCACAAAGCGTCGAACGATCAGATCCGCGCACTTCTGGATGCCGATCAGCAAAAGAAATTCGACGAGATGCAGATGAGACAGGAAGAGCGGCATCATCACGATGGACAGGGTCCTGGAGCGACTCCGAATTAATCCGGCGACAGATTCGCCGAACTGATGGTTCGCTGAGCTGAAGAAGAACAGTGCGGCCGCAGCGTGGCCGCGCGTTTTCCAGAGTGAGCCCCGTCTACACTAACTCGAATTCCTTTTCCCGGTCTCGAGCCTTTCCCCAAATTTGCCTGATCAGGCTCTCAAACTGTCTGTGGTCAAGGCAGATCGCGTGCTGGCCGAATTTCGCTTCCTTCCCGGTTACATGCCAGTAGGGCATCCAGCAGAATTGCTTGCGGTCGCCCGCGCGCTGCAGGACCACGAGGAAAGGATAGAAGGTAACCTCTTCTTCCTCCTCGCCCAGCCACGACTCCAACTTGTCGGGCAGAAATGCGGAGACAACCTTGAAGTCCGATTCGCCCTCGCCCAGTGGGAAGTCGAGAGTAATGTGCAACTCGCGGACGACTCCGCAAGCGAGGCAATCTTCGGGCGCTGCCTTCCAGAATTCGTACAACGTGTCGAACAACTTCTGATGCGTTGGATACTTTTTCTGACACTGTGTGCAGAAGTAATATGGCGTTGCCATTGCAAAACCTCCTCGTGCAACTACAGACTTAGGATGCCTTCGTCAACTCTTTTTCGGGCTCCGCTTGTTTTGCCGCTTTCTGTTCAGCGGTCTCCGCCGCAGCGATCGTCACTGCCGCCTTCGCTCGATCTTCAGGGCTCGGCGCAGCCTCTTTCGCAATTCGACTTCGAACCAGCGGTTTCAGCACAAACAAAGATAAAAGTGAAGCGATGCCGCACAGCACCGCTGCCACATAGAACGGCACTGCAAAGGAACCGCCGAAGTATGCTGCCAGAGCGGCTGCTCCCCATCCCGCCAGCAGCGATGCCAAGCCTTTGGCGGTATAGACCATGCCATAGTTGGCGGAAGCGTACTTGGGTCCGAAAACATCTCCTGTGGTGGCAGAGAACAATGAATAAATCTCGCCCCAGAACAAGAATACGAACGAGAACACCGTCAGGAATCCGGCGGGCGATCCTGCAACTTTTGTCACCAGGTAGACTAGGATTGCCTCGACCCCGAACGTGAGGAACATCGTGTTTTCACGGCCCAGCCGGTCCGAGACCCAGCCCCACATAATTCTCGACAGGGCATTGCAGATGGACGTCAGCGTAACCGCCAGCGGGACGAGCGCGAGGTTGAAAATCTTCGCATCGCTCACATGCATGGTCTTGGCGATCTGCGAGAGATTTGCGGTCGCAATCAGACCGCCGGTGCAGGCGAAGAGGAACATCGCATAGAGAAGGTAGAACTCGGGTCTGCGCAAGGTCTGCGACCAGGTGAAGTTCACCTTGGATTGCACTACGGCCTTGGCAACCGACTTGGAGCGCTGGTCCCATCCCACGGGAGCCCACCCAGCGGGAGGATGACGCAGGATCATCGCCGTAATGAATGCGATGATTCCTTGAGCAAGGCCCCAGGTAGCCATTGCCTTGCCCCAGCCCAAGCTGTGGATGGAGTTGGCAATCGGAATGACGGTGAGAGCGGCTCCGCCGCCGAATCCTGCCGCCGTGAGTCCGACAGCGAGTCCGCGCCGGTCCGGGAACCACTTCACTGCGTTGGCGACGCAGGAAATATAGATGATCCCAGCGCCGGTGCCGGCGATGACGCCGTAATAAGCATAGAGCTGTAACGGGCTGGTGGCGACGGTCCCGCCCAAGAACCATCCCAGCGCAATGCAGATAGCGCCGAAAGCCATCAGCTTACGAATGCCAAGCTTGTCGACAAAGTATCCGGCTACGGGCATCGGCCATGTCTCGAACATAATGAAAGCGGAAAATATTGCCGCGATCTTCGCGTAAGGCACTCCGGCGAAGGTTTGCTTCATGCCGGGAGTGAAGAGAGTGAAGGCGTACTGATAATTGGAGATCAGGATCATCGCGATGATCCCGCAGATCAATTGAATCCACCGGTTTCCGGCGATGGGGCCGTAGGCCTGCTTCGCGCTGTCGCGCGGCGGAAGAACTGCACAAGTAGCCATAACCTACCTCCTGAGGCGGTTCTTGGTTCGCTTTTGTTTTATTGGCACTCCTGCCGGAAGAATCCGGATCAATGAAAAGAACCCGCTGCCCTTTACAGGGCAGGCGGGTTGTCGTTAACGTCCTTCTGAAGCGGGATCACTCCCGGGATCAGCCATTTCTCCCACATCTCATCCACCTTGCTCTGGAAGAATGCGATGTCCTCTTCCTCGAAGTGCGCGAATCTTCCCTGCTTGAGCAAGTACTCGCGGACCGGCAGCCGTTTGAATTTCCCGTTGGCGATTTTTTCGGTCTTGCCGTACAGCTTCAATTTGCCGTTTTCGACCTCATACAAAGGCCAAATGCCGGTATTGACGGCCAGTTCACCCAACTGGAAGGAAAGCACAGGATCGAAATCCCATCCCTTCGGGCAGGGATTCAGGCAGTGAATGAATGTCGGTCCACCGATGGAGAGCGCCTTGCGGATGTTGTTCATCGCCTGCAGCGGATACGAGGTCGAGATCGTTCCCACATACTTGCAGGTGGGATGACCCGCAATCATCAGCGCCGCG
>JASHPH010000137.1 GCA_030038255.1 Candidatus Sulfotelmatobacter sp.
AATTCCGCCGGCTCCGCGCGGCGTGCCGCAGATCGAAGTGACGTTCGACATCGATGCCAACGGCATCCTGAACGTGACCGCCAAGGACATGGCCACACAGAAGGACCAGAAGATCACGATTACGTCGTCGTCCGGTCTTTCTAAAGAAGAGGTCGAGCGCATGGCGAAAGAAGCCGACGCGCACGCGGCCGAAGACAAGGCCAAGCGCGATGAGATCGAGGCCAAGAACCAGCTCGACTCTATGGTCTACAACATCGAGAAGATGCTGAAAGAACATGGCGACAAGATCTCCGGCTCCGAGCGGGGCGACGTCGAGAACGCGCTCGCCGATGCGAAGAAAGCACTCGAGTCGAACGACAAGTCGCAAATGGACCGGGCTCGCGAGAAGCTGACCAAGGCCTCGCATAAGCTGGCCGAACAGATGTACAAGGCAGCGCAGCCGGGGCCGGGCGCTGGCGCTCCGGGAGCGGGACCGATTCCGGGCGCAGGCGCTCACGGCGGGGACGGTAAGGCCAAGGACGAAGGCGTGATCGACGCCGAGTACGTGGACGTGGAAGACAAGAAGTGATCGCGCTTAGCGGGGCGTCCGAGCCTCACTGCGATCATCCCGAGCGTAGCGACGGATCTAACAAAGGCTTGGCCACGGATTGGCACGGATCAACACGGACAAAAACAGATCCGTGAAAATCCGCGTGAATCCGTGGCCGATATTTTGGGGAGCAGAGATTGGACTTTCAGATCAACGACGAAACCTATATCGCCAGCCTTGGCGACGGAGAGTGGCAAGTCTTCGTGTCGACCCCGACTGGGGCCAGACGGATTCCGGTGTACGATGACGGCACCGACCTCGAAGACTCTTCTTTGCTCGTGGAAGATAAACGGAGACGGAAGATAGTAAATTAAGCGGCTGTGTGGCGCGGGTATCTTGCCCGCGCCGTTGGCACAATCAATGCCCGATGTTCTGAGCTTCGACGATCCCAAAGCAGTGTCGGCCGCCATCGCGAAGATGTTCTCCGAGGCCCCACTGTATTCACAGCTCGTGTACACAGATAAAAGCCAAACCGAAACGATTCCTGAGGCAATTCAATTGTTCTGCGAGACCTGCGACATGGATACAAACTGGGATACCAATGTATGGAATGCTAATTACAGGCGGGGGTTTGGCGAGACGGAATACAAGTGCAGGAATTGCCGAGAAAAATCTGTGACGTATTTTTACTACTGGGGCAAGGCAGTAAGCCCCGCTGACGCTTTCCTCTTTTTCAAGATTGGCCAATGGCCCGCGCTCGAAGAACGAATACCGCGGGAACTGAAGAAAAACCTGGACCGTGCGAGCCAGAATTCTTACTACAAGGCACTGCGCTGCCGGAACCAGAATCTTGGGCTTGGCTCACTCAGTTACCTGCGGCGCGTCGTCGAGGACAAAATCAACGCAATCCTCGATATGATTGCCGAAGAGTCGAAACAGGTTGGCTTTGCTGCCGAGCACCTCGCTAAACTGCAAGATATCAAGGCCAAAGGACTTTTCAAAGACAAGATCGAATTTGCCAGCGTCATCTTGCCGCCCAGCCTCTGGCCCGGCGGCCATAATCCAATCGATGCACTTCACGACCTTGCTAGCGATGGCACGCACCACTTCTCTGAGGAGGAGTGTGTCCAGATTTTCGATCGAGTTCGCGTCGTCTTTGAGTATCTCTTCAGAGAGATCGACACTAGACGTCGAAGCGCTTCCGAGTACGCTGCTTCACGCGCAAAACTCGCGAGTGCGAGGAAGTAAGAACGGTCCACAATGGCAACCACCACCAAAAAGGACTACTACGAAACCCTCGGCGTGAAGAAGACCGCCTCGGCCGAGGATGTCCGCAAGGCTTTTCGCAAGCTCGCCCGCAAGTACCATCCCGACGTCAATCCCGGCGACAAGTCGGCGGAGGAGAAGTTCAAGGCCATCTCCGAAGCCAACGACGTGCTCTCGGATCCCAAGAAGCGCAAAATCTACGACCAGGTCGGCTTCTACTCCGACAACATCGACCCGGCCACGGCGGAGGCCTATGCCCGCGCCGGCCAAACCGGCGGTGGATTCCCGGGAGGATTTCCCGGGGGCTTCCCGGGCGGCGCTCAGCCAAGCGGCAAGGGCGGCGTTCATTTCGATTTCGGCGGATTCGACTTTTCTGACCTGATGGACAATGCCGGCCGCGGAGCCAAGACTTCCGGCAGCAGCAGCTTCCGCGACATCTTTTCCGGAATTTTCGGCGGGGGCCGCGGCGCCGCTCACGCCGAGGAGGGTCCCGAACCCGGCGCCGATCTCGAGTACCAAGTCAACGTTCCCTTCTGGACAGCGATTCGCGGCGGTGTGATGCGGCTGAACATCACGCGGCAGGACGTCTGCCAGCAATGCCATGGGAATGGAGAACTGGAATCCCCGGGCAAGTGCCCGGAATGCGGGGGCAGCGGGCAGATCACGCAAACCAGCGGGCGCATGAAGTTCAACGTGCAGTGCCCGCACTGCCACGGCACGGGCAAGAATCTGACCACCTGCCCCACCTGCCACGGCGAGGGCACGGTAGGCAGGACCGAACCGCTCGAAGTCCGCATCAAGCCGGGAACGCGCGACGGCCAGCGCATCCGGCTGCCGGGCAAAGGCAACGCCGGGTCGCATGGCGGCCCTCCGGGCGATCTCTACGCCATCATCCGCACGGAGCCGCATCCCATTTTCCGCCGCGATGGCGATGACATCCATCTGACCATTCCCGTCACCGCCGCCGAAGCCGCGCTTGGCGCGAAGATCGAAGTGCCGACCATCGACGGCCGGGCGCTCTTGAAAATTCCGCCCGGGACGCAGTCGGGCCAAAAGCTGCGTCTGCGCGAAAAAGGCGTGCCCTCAGCCACGAAGGAAGGCGTCCGGGGCGATGAGATCGTCGAGATCACGGTGCATGTCCCCATGCCCCGCGACGAGCGCACAAAAGAACTCCTGCGTGAACTGGCCAAGCTTAACCCGGAAGACCCAAGGGCCGAGCTGTGGAGCAAGGTTTGATGTCAAGGGAGCTACGTCGGGTGGCCATCGCAACGGTGATTGTGACCGCCGCAGCTACGCTTACTGTCAGTGGGGCATTTCTTCTGACCATCCCCCTAATTTTGGGTTTGGTCGCTGAAAAGTGGACACACTGCAGAGGAAGATCGCTCATGTGGGTAGGCGCCGCGTACCTGAGCGTGACGGTCCTTCAGATGGAAATACTGATACTGCCCGAGTTCATTACGGAGCTGCATACTTACCATCACCTCGGTGGTCTGGGTCCGGTCTTATTATAGTTCCGCTTTGGATCGCGTCGATTTTGCTGATCGTCTGCTGTGATGTGATGCTCGTGATCGACGCAGTAAAGAGACGCGAACGGAGAAGCCCTCCGAGCGCAGTAGACTCGATCGTTTGGATATCAGCTCTCTTGTTCACCGTGTATGCCTTTTGGCCCGTCCCATTCCTCATCCGGGCATACCGGCACGGCTTCGACCGGGCTGACATTCTCCTTGTGGCTTGGGCGGTGATCGTAATTGCGGTCTGGTTCGATGTCGCCCTCGTAGTCGACGCGGTCAACATGTGGCGCAAGCCAGCCCAGAACTGATCGCTGCCCCCAGTCCGAACCGCCGCTTAACCATTACCTCCGTACCAGCCCGCTCGCTTACAAAAATTCTCAAAAAACTCAAAATTTTCTTGCATCTGTGGAAATTTGCCGTAATCTCACTAGTGCGAACTAACTTCGCCGAAATGCCCGGGAAATCGCATCGTTCCGGGAGCCGCGGAAAAGAACGTCAAGGGAGACGCGGTGGTGAGAGTGAGTCGCTTAAGGAGGGAGCCATAGAAATTGGCAACAGCTAGCTCGCCACGTCAACAACTCGATAACCCCCAAACCCTCGCCGCAGTCCCTGACCGGAACGGATCCTCCCCAACCAAGCTCGCGCCGAAGAAATTCGTCCGCCTCACGCTTTGGCCCCTGGTCGCCGCCACCTTTTTTATGGTGTCGGGCGGTACCTATGGCACCGAAGACATCGTGCATGGCGCCGGCTACGGACGCGCGATTCTGATTCTGCTCATCACGCCCCTGCTTTGGAGCCTGCCCACAGCCTTCATGATCGGCGAGCTTTCCAGCGCGCTGCCCCACGAAGGTGGTTACTACGCCTGGGTACGCCGTGCTATGGGCAATTTCTGGGGATTCCAAGAGGCCTGGCTTTCGCTGGTTGCGTCCATTTTCGACATGGCGATCTACCCCACGCTGTTCGTCGCTTACCTGACACGCATGTTCCCGTGGTTCCAGGTGAACAATCGCGGATGGTGGGTCGCGCTGGCGGTTGTGATCGCGTGCGCGCTGCTCAATATTGCCGGAGTGAAAGTCGTCTCCCTGACCTCGCTCTGGCTGTTCCTCGCTCTCTCGGCGCCGTTCGCGGCGATCGTGCTGATCGCTCCATTCAAGCTCGGCGCGTTGGCCAACGCCGTCACCAAGCCGACGACTTCCACCGTCGACATTCTCGGCGGTCTGCTCATCTGCATGTGGAATTACATGGGATGGGACAACGCCTCGACGATCGCGACGGAAGTCGAACGCCCGCAGCGGACCTACCCGCGCGCCATGCTGGTTGCGGTCTGCATCGTGGCCGTCAGCTACGTTCTTCCCTTCGCCGCCATGTGGGCGACCGGCCTGAAGTCGACCGCGTGGGAGACCGGTTCATGGGCCGATATCGCCGGCCTTCTCGGCGGACCGATCCTGCGCGTTGGCGTGGTGTTGGGCGGCATCATCAGCGCCTTTGGCATGTTCAACGCCCTGGTCATGAGCTACTCGCGCTTGCCGCTGGCCATGGCGCAGGACGGCATGCTCCCCGCATTCTTCGGTAAGCTGCACAAGAAGTCCCGCGCGCCCTGGGTGGCGATCATCGCTCTTGCCATCGGATGGGCCATGTGCCTGGGCCTGGGCTTCGCCCGCTTGGTCACACTCGACATTCTTCTCTACGGCGCGAGCCTGC
This sequence comes from Candidatus Sulfotelmatobacter sp., assembly GCA_030038255.1. GTDB lineage: Bacteria > Acidobacteriota > Terriglobia > Terriglobales > Acidobacteriaceae > Sulfotelmatobacter. Next base: position 5,008 of record JASHPH010000137.1, read on the forward strand.
TTCTGGAGTTCATGGCGCTGGCCGTGCTTCGCTTCCGCGAACCCGACCTGCCGCGTCCGTTCCGCGTGCCGGGTGGCCTGTTCGGCGCCATCGCAATTGGCATTCCACCCATGCTGCTCCTCGGATTCTCGGTCGTCCGCAGCGAGCACGAGTCGATCCTCGGCATGAGCTCGTTCGCCTTTGGGATGATCCTCGTCGTGGCGGGCTTCGTGGCTTATTTCGTCAATCATGCCCTGAAGCCGGCCGGATGGTCCGTTCCTGAAGAGGGTAAAGCCCAGCCGGCCGCGTAAACTTCATTCCGGAAACCCAGGCCACGGATTAGCACGGATCACCATGGAGATCAAAACTCCGTGAACATCCGTGTTAATCCGCGGCCATTTTGTTTTTGTTGTAAATTGTTTCTGGAATGACCAAACGGAAATCGAAAGGTGCGTACATGTTGAGCCGGTTTGCGGGCGTGAGCGAAGCGGGAGCCCGCTGGCGAAATCCCGAGCGTAGCGAGGGAACCCGTGACTAAGCGGAAATCGAAAGGTGCCTACATGATTTCTGCCGTCGCCGAGATGTACGGCATCCATCCTCAAACTCTGCGGCTATACGAGCGCGAAGGGCTGCTCAAGCCCTCGCGCACCGAAGGCAACACGCGCCTCTACACCGACGAAGACCTGCAACGGCTGGAATTCATCCTCAACCTCGCGCGCGATTTGGGTGTGAACATTGCCGGCATGGCGATTATCCTGCAAATGCGCGAGCGCATGGAGGAAATGCAGCGCCAGATCCAGGAATTCGTCCAGTACATTCAGCAGGAAGTGCTCACTCGCGCGAGTGCCGCCGCCGATCCGTCCAAGGGAGCCATTGTGCCGGTGCGGAGACCGATAGTCGCACCGACGGCGCCGCCAGCGAAGAAACGCTAACTCCTTCCAACTGTCATCCTGAGCGGAGCGCGCTCGAACGAGCGCGCGGAGTCGAAGGATCCCTACCCACTTCTGAGACTCACGCGTATGATATGAAGTCCCTCAGCCCGCGACGGCTGAGTGCTGAATGCTTCCTTTCAAACTCGTCTACAGCGACGCGTATTACCTGCCCATCGGAACCCATGTCTTCCCCGCCGAAAAGTACCGCCGCGTACGCGATAAGCTGATCGCAGCCGGCGTAGCCGAGCACTCCGATTTTCTCGAACCCGAGCCCGCGAGCGACCAAGACATTCTGCTGGTCCACAAGCCCGAATACGTACAGAAGCTCAAGACCGGCACGCTCAGCCCGCGCGAAGAAATGGAAATGGAAATTCCCTACTCGCGTGATCTGGCTGAAGCTTTCTGGCTGGCCGCCGGGGGCTCAATCCTTGCCGCGCGTCAGTGCCTCGCCGACAGAGTTTCGATCAGCCTGGGTGGCGGATTTCATCACGCCTTCCCCGACCATGGCGAAGGATTTTGCATGATTCACGACGTTGCGGTCGCCATTCGCCGCCTGCAGCGCGACGACAAAATCCGCACCGCCATGACCGTCGATTGCGACGTGCACCAGGGCAACGGCACCGCGGCGATTTTCGCCGGCACGCGTACCGCGAGTGCCCTGCTGCCGTCATCCTCAGCTTCGACCGTCATGCAGCCTGCAGGCATGCCGCGCGGGAAGATGCGCGGCGCTCACGCCAGCGACGTCTTCACCATTTCGCTGCACCAGCACAACAACTATCCGCTGTGGAAGCCGCCGTCGTCGATCGACGTGGACCTGCCCGACGGCATCGGCGACGACGATTACCTCGCCTGGCTCGACAACGCGCTCAGCTCCGGCCTGCGCCAATTTGAGCCGGACCTGATCTGCTACATCGCTGGGGCCGACCCGTACAAAGAAGACCAACTCGGCGGCCTGAACCTGACGATCGGCGGATTGAAGAAGCGCGACGAACTTGTCTTCCGCGTCGCCCGCGCGCGGAATATTCCAGTGATGGTCACTTATGCCGGCGGCTACGCCATGAACATCGAGGACACGGTCACGATCCATGCGAACACGGTGGTCGCAGCGAAGGAAGTGTTCGGACGATAAACAAATAGTCTGCGCACCTTTCGGGTTTTCGAAAGGTTGTGGGCCGCCAGTTCCAGTGTGGTCGCACTTCTCTGCGTTCTCTGCGGCTTCGCTCTGCGAACTCGCCGTTAAGACTTCCCTCCGTGCTGCCTTTTGTTTAGGCCGCCTCCGCGGCCGGCTTTCCCCCAGCTGCTTGTGGTTGAGCCATCGCGAGCGCCCGCAGATCTCCTAGGGCGTGCACCACGATCGGCAGCAGCAAGTTTCCGCTCAGCAGATACAGGCCCGCCAGTATCAGTCCAGACAATCCCGTGGGCAACACACTCTTCCATCCCTGATAAATATGCGCGACGCCAAAAATCACAGACGTCAGCAAAGCCTTCTCAAGACTGTTGATATGCGGGAACCAGAGACTCGCGTAATAGAACAAAAATCCGCGATACGTCAGTTCCTCCGCGATTCCCGCGCCGATGCTCACCGCCGCGAACCAGCGCTGTTCGTCCACAGTATCGGGAAATAGCGCATCAAGGCGGCCCTTCAACTTCTTGCGGATTTTTTTTGCCTTCTGTCGCAGCCGGATTCCGGACCACAACAATAGGCCGCCAAGAACCGCGGTCAACGCTCCGCTGAGCCACCACGAGCGCGGCGCGCCCAGGCCCAGATTTGTTGCCGGGATTCCGCCCCATCGCCATAGCCCCAGCACCACGCACGTGCTGACCACCTGGTCGGCCACGGTCGCGCGATACATTTTGATTTTGGCCAGCGGATCGCCGGCCACTAGGCGCCTGCGTGCCTTCTGATACAGAATGCAGCTCAGCCACGGACCAACCACGATTAGGTATAGGGCGAGCAAATGCTCCAGGGCGACAGTCATAGCAGCCTCCTACGTTTATGTAAATGTATATTCACATTTACATTATGTCAAGCCCTTCCTGTAAAATCGGGTTCATGCCGAAAACCGTGCTTCCCGCGCATCAGGCGCGCAGCCGCGAGTCTCTGGCCCGCCTGCTCAAAGCCACAGCGGAGGTGCTGAATAAGGATGGCCTGGAAGCGGCCACCATTCCTCGCATCGCCGCCCGCGCCGGCTTGTCGCCGGGCGCGGTGTATCGCCGCTTCCACGATAAGGACGCCTTGCTGCGCGAGGTGTGCATCCGGCTGTTTGAAGAGAACTACCGCGGGACCAAAGCGCTCCTTGAGACCGAGCGATGGAAGACGATGTCGTTGGAAGAGATGGCGCGATCGGTCATTGCCATAACGCTGAAGGGGCATCGTACGCACCGCGGCCTGCTGCGCGCGTTGCTGTTTTTCACCCTTCAGCATCCCGACGCCGCGTTCGTGCGCAAGAGCGAGGAATTGCAGTGGAAAGTATTTCAGGATGTCGCTGATCTGTTCCTCACGCGCCGCGCCGAGATTCGCCATCCCGACCCGGAATCCGCAGTCAAGTTCGCCATGCTGATGGTGGGACTCGCCGCTCAGGGTGTCCTTATTCTGCCGCCCAATCCTTCCGATCTTTCCCGTTTCCTCCCCGACATCGACTCGCACCTCGAGCGCGAACTGCCCCGGATGTTTCTACGCTACCTGGGCGTGAAGGAGTGATCACGAATCCTCGTCCGCGCCGCAAAGCCCTTGTCGTTGGAAAGGCCGCGATCGAAGAACGGCTGATAAAATATCAAGGAATCCATGTTTGAGAACCTTCAGGAAAAACTGCAGCGCGCGTTCAAGTCGCTCCGCGGCCAGGCCAAACTGACCGAGGAGAACATTGACGAAGCGCTGCGCGAAATCCGCCTCGCGCTGCTCGAAGCCGACGTCAACTTCAAGGTCGTCAAGCAGCTCATCGACCAGATTCGCGCCAAGGCCGTCGGCCAGGAAGTGATGACCGCGCTCTCGCCCGGCGAGCAGGTCATCAAGATCGTGCGCGACGAACTGGTCATGCTGCTCGGCAAAGACACGGCGCGCATGAAATTCGCCTCGCAACCGCCGACGGTCGTTCTCATGGCCGGACTGCAGGGCTCAGGCAAGACCACAACTTCGGGCAAGCTGGCGCACTGGTTCAAGGCCGGCGGGCATCGCCCGCTGCTGGTTTCGGTTGACGTCTATCGCCCGGCCGCGCGCGAGCAGTTGAAGATCGTCGCGCAGGCGGTGAAGAGCCACATTTACGAAGGCGAGGTCACCGAAGCCAACACCGCGACCGTCGAGCGCTTGGTGAAAGAGGCCAAGCGCGAGGCCATCGTCACCGGCTGCGACGTGCTGATCGTCGACACCGCCGGCCGCCTGCACATCGACGAGCGGCTCATGGAGGAAATGCAGTCGCTGAAGAGGCTGCTGAATCCGTCGGAGATTCTGTTCGTCGCCGACGCCATGACCGGCCAGGACGCGGTCAACTCCGCCGACGAATTCCACAAGAAGCTCACGCTCACCGGCGTGGTGCTCACAAAAATGGACGGCGACGCGCGCGGCGGCGCTGCGCTTTCGATTCGCCAGGTCACCGGCCAGCCCATCAAGTTCATCGGCGTGGGCGAAAAATACGACGCGCTTGAACCGTTCCATCCCGACCGCATCGTCTCGCGCATTCTCGGCATGGGCGACATTCTTTCGCTGATCGAGCGCGCTGAGCAGCAGATCGACAAGAAAAAAGCCGCCGAAATGGCGAGTAAAGCGCTTTCCGGCGACGGCTTCTCGCTTGAAGATTTCCGCGAGCAGTTGCGACACGTGAAGAAGATGGGCTCGATCAAGAACCTGATGGGCATGATGCCATCAATCGGCCCGTTCTCCGGCCTGCAGAAAGCCGCCGACAAAGTGGACGAAGGCCAGTTGAACCGCGTCGAGGCCATCATCAACTCCATGACCGTGTACGAGCGCAATCACCACGAGTCAATCAACGGCAGCCGCCGCAAGCGCATCGCCCGCGGCTCTGGGACCAGCGTACAGGAAGTGAACAACCTGCTCCGCCAGTACGCGCAGATGAAAAAAATGTTCAAGCAGATGGGCAAGGCCAGCTTCGCGCGACGCCTGGCGGGGATGAAGCTGCCGGGGATGTGAAGAAGAGTTCTCAGTACCAAGTTGCCAGTAGCTCCAGCAAGCTGTCATCCTGAGCGAAGTTGCGGTTCGCGAAGCGAATGGCAACGCAGTCGAAGGATCCCTATCAGTTCACGGCATTTCGATCAATGAAGTGGCGCTCTCTCGAAGAAACGGCTCCCGGATTGGACGCGCGTCAGCTGCGCGAAATCTACGCCGAGCGCAAAGAGCAGATTGCGAAATACGTTCCTGCCGAGACTCAAGCCATCCACGCGCAGGCTGTGGCTGAACTCAAGCAACAGCAACTCGCGGCCAGCGTTCTCCCGGTTCGAGCAAATGCACCGCATTTCGAACTGCCGGATTACAACGGTAGAGTCGTTTCGTCCTCCGACCTGCTTACGAAAGGCCGCCTCGTCCTCTGCTTTATCCGCGGACGCTGGTGCCCGTTCTGCGTCGGCCAGATGGAAGCCATGAACCTCATCGTGCCGCAGATCGAGCAAGCCGGAGCAGCGCTCGCTGCGATCTCCCCACAAACAGTGAAGCAATCGTTCTTCATGCGCGATCAGCACAAGCTGCGCTTTCCTCTGCTCTCCGATGCACACAACAACGTCGCTCGGCTGTTTGGACTGACCTATCGCGTTCCACCACAGCAGGAAGCCGTCTATCGCCGCGCCTTCGTCAATCTTCCCTTCACCAACGGCGACGACAGCTGGGAGTTGCCAATCCCCGCGACGTACATCGTAGATCGCGACGGCACGACTCTCTACGCGTCTGCCAACGAAGATTACACGGAGCGCCCGGAGCCAGGCGAGATTATCGGATTTCTTCGCACGCTGCCAGCTTGATCAACCTTTGCTCTCTTATGAATGCGTCATCCCGAGCGGAGCCGCTCTTCAGGCGGAGCGAAGGATCTCCCGAGGAAGCACCCTGATTGCGGGAGATCCCTCGCCCCGCTCGTGATAACGCGGGGCTTCGGGATGACGCCGTCATGTCTTCGTCCTTAGCCGTCGCGGGGACACCACACGCGAGTCGTTCCGGTAAACTACTAGCGCATGCACTACATCTACGGCATCAATGCCGTCACTGAGGCGCTGAAGGCGCGCGGACGGGCGTTCGAGTGGGTCGGCATGGCCAAGGAGCGCCACGATCTCCGCCTGCAGCGCCTCATTGAAGACTGCCGCAAGCTCGCGATCCCGGTGCGATTCGTGCAGCGCACGGAACTCGACCGCATGGCGGGCAACGCCGCGCATCAGGGAGTGGTCGCGGTCACGTCAGCGAAGCAGTACAACAATCTCGACGACGTGATCGAAGCGAAGCGCGGGCAATATTCGCTGATCGTGGTCCTCGACGGCGTGGAGGACCCGCACAATCTGGGGGCGATCTTGCGCACCGCTGATGCGGCGGCGGCCGACGGCGTCGTCATTCCCGAGCGTCGCGCCGCTGGCGTGACGGGGACAGTGACCAAGGCTTCGGCCGGAGCGAGCGAACATCTGCCGATCGCCAAAGTCACCAACATCGCGCGCAGCATTGAAGAATTGAAAGACCGCAACATCTGGACCGTCGGCCTCGACGAGCACGGCACGCAGACTTACGACGCGCTCGACTACAAAATGGACTGTGCACTGGTGCTGGGCGCTGAGGGCAAGGGTCTACACGATCTGGTAAAGAAGAAGTGCGACTTTCTGGTCTCGATTCCGATGCTGGGCAAGGTACCATCGCTGAATGTGTCAGTGGCCGCGGGCGTGGTCTTATATGAGATGGTGCGGCAGCGGCGCGCGGGCGAGGCCGCATCCAACACCAAATGATTTTCCGCGCGCTGATACGATCAAGAAAAACTCTGTGGCTCCTCTATGTCCTCTGTGGTTGTGTTTTGCAGGCTTCTGCCCTCGATCGCGAGGCATTCTCCATCACCAGCTACGATCTCAACCTGCAGATCGAACCGGAGCAGCACCGCCTCGGCGTTCGCGGCAAGATCAAGCTGCGCAACGACTCGCCGACTCCACAGACGACTGCCGTACTGCAAATCTCGTCGTCCCTCGACTGGAGATCAATCAAGGTAAGTGACAAGCCATTGCAGTTTGTGACGCAGCCCTACGCCTCTGACATCGACCACACGGGCGCGCTGTCCGAAGCAATCGTAACCTTGCCGCAAACCGTCGCGCCGCGGGGAACCATCGAACTCGACATCGCTTACGAAGGCGTGATCTTGCTCGATGCGACACGGCTGACTCGCATCGGCACACCGGACGACGCAGCAGCCAGCTCGGACTGGGACCAGATCAGCAGAAATTTCACGGGACTCCGTGGCGCAGGATACGTTACGTGGTATCCGATCGCGACCGAGTCGGCCAATCTCTCCGAAGGCGACGAATTGGCGGAAGTGCTGGGACAATGGAAGGCGCGGGAGGCAGGATCTGCAACGCACCTGCGGGTTAGCTGGTCCCAATTCGACGGCACACTGCCCCAAGTATTCTTCAGTGATGTCCCGTGCATGCCAGGAACGTATGAGCATGCCGTTCTTGAGGCGGAATGTCTCACGCAGAATCTAAGGCTGAGTGCTCCCCTCCTCCTGATCGCCGACTATCAGGTTCTGGAGCGACCCGGAGTCGAAGTCCGTTTTCTTAAAGGCCACGACGCAGCCGCCGCAAACTTTGCCGAAACCGCGGAAAAGATTGTACCTTTCATCACAGATTGGTTTGGTCCGCAGCGCGAGCGCGCGAAGACCGCCGACCTTCCCGACCCCAACGCCGCCCCATTCGAAAGCGGGGCGCTGTTGCTCACGCCGTTGGCCAGCACCGATCCCAAACTGGCCGGCCTGGCCGCTGCGCACCAACTCACGCACGCAGCATTCTTGTCCTTCCGCCCGTGGATCAATGAAGGCCTGGCTCACTTTGCCCAGGCTCTCTATCTGGAGCATGAGAAAAACCGCCAGGCCGCGCTCGACTACATGGGACTGCATCGTTCGGCGTTTATCGAAGCCGAGAGGCCAGGCGGCTTATCGCGATCCGAAGACGAAGTGAACCGTTCTCTGGTGAGTACGACCAGCGAGGAGCTTTACCGCAGCAAAGCAATGTCGGTCTGGTGGATGCTCCGCGACATGCTCGGCGACGCCCCGCTCAAGAAGGCGCTCGCCGCCTATCATGCCGAGCAGGATAACGAACCTTCCTATATGCCACGGCTCATCGCCGCTCAAACGCAGCGCGATCTGGAATGGTTTTTCGATGATTGGATCTATCGCGACCGTGGTCTTCCAGATTTCAAAGTCGAGTCGGTGTCTTCGCGGCAGACGTTGACCGGAACATATATGGTCGCAGTCACGATCGAGAATCAAGGCGGTGCGGGCGCTGAGGTCCCGGTCATCGTCAAGTCGTCCGGCGCGGATGCGGTTCGGCGCCTCGAAGTACGCGCGAAAAGCAAAGCCACGATTCGCATCGAGGCGCCCGCGTTGCCTACAGAAGTCGTCGTGAACGACGGCAGCGTGCCCGAGAGCGACATGACCAACAACACGTTCAAAGTATCGAGCGAATGATTGCCTCTGTGGTAAGTTCGTTTCTTTGATCGGAGGAAGCTTGGCCTACATTCAATTTCTTGGCGCCGCGGGCACGGTCACGGGCTCGAAACATCTCATCAACACGGGAGACCCTCAGGGTAAAGGCGGATTTCAGGTTTTGATCGACTGCGGACTCTTTCAGGGCCCGAAAGAGTGGCGCGAGCGCAACTGGCGCGACACGCCAATTCCGGCCAAAGAAATCGACGCTGTGATCCTGACTCACGCTCATCTCGACCACTGCGGATGGATTCCACGTCTGGTGAAAGAAGGCTTCCGTGGCTCGATTTACGCCACGCCGCCCACGATCGACCTGTGCGGCATCATTCTCCCCGACTCCGGCCATCTGCAGGAAGAAGACGCGAACTTCTACAACAAGACGAAGACGTCGAAACACGACCCCGCCCTGCCGCTTTACACGTTTGAAGAAGCGCAAAATTCCCTGCAGTACTTCAAGCCGGTGTCGGTGGGCCAGGACACCCGGCTTTCTCCTGAGATCTCATTTCGCTTTGTCCGCGCCGCGCACATTCTCGGCTCGTGCATGGCAGAGATTTCTCTGACTACCTCCGGTCAAACACGGCGGTTACTCTTTACCGGCGACATCGGGCGCGTCCTCGATCACGCGGTCGCTCCAGGAAAAGTTGTGCATTCGGGTCCACAGGAGGGGGAAACTGCGGACGTTATGGTCATGGAATCCACCTACGGCAATCGCGAGCACCCGAAGGAAGATCCGCTGCCGGAGCTGGCACAATTGATTTCTGCCACAGCGGCCCGCGGCGGCAGTGTCATCGTTCCGGCATTCGCGATCGAACGCACGCAGAAATTCGTTTTCATCCTCAAGCACCTGATCGAATCGGGCCAGATTCCGCGAATGCCCGTCTTTTGCGACAGCCCCATGGCGATCAAAGCGGTCGAGATTTTTCTGAAGCATGACGAGGAGTACAGCGACGAGACTCGCGACATGATCCGTAGATATGGCTCGCCGCTCCAGTGGCCGGGATTTACGTTCGCGTCTACTCCCGAGGAGTCGAAAAAAATCAACGCCGTGACCATGCCAGCGATCATCCTCTCTTCGAGCGGCATGGTTACCGGCGGGCGCATCCTGCACCACTTGGCGCAACGGTTGCCCGACCCCAGAAATCTTGTTCTCTTTATCGGATTCCAGGCGCCGGGAACGCGCGGGTTCACCATCAAGAGCAAGGCTGACGAAGTGAAGATCTTCGGCGATTATGTCCCGATCCGCGCCCAGGTCGCGGCGCTCGAGCAGTTCAGCGATCACGCCGATCCGCCGGAACTACTCGAGTGGCTACACACGTTCCGCAACCGTCCGGCAACCACCTACCTGGTTCACGGCGAACCGGACGCGTCGAGCCAGCTGCGCGATTTGATGCAGAAAGATCTGGGCTGGAATGTGCAGGTCGCACAGTATCTGCAGAAAATCAATCTAGCCTAGAGGAGAGCTCGACCAGCGCTTCCAGCTTTCCCGCCGCCGCGCCCGAGTCAATCGATCTGGCCGCGAGCGGGACTGCCTCGCCGATGTGATCCGCCCGGCCCGCCGCCACGAGCGCAGCGGCAGAGTTCAACAGCACAACATCACGCCGCGGTGACTTCTCGCCATGCAAGACGGCACGGATGATCGCCGCATTCTCGGCTGCGTCGCCGCCGGCTATGTCTTGCAATGTGCCGCGTTTCATGCCGAATTCTTCCGGCTCGACTTCGTAGGATCGAACCGAACCCTCGCGCGCTTCGGCAATGCGAGTGACGCCAGTGATCGTGATTTCGTCCAGCCCGTCGAGTCCGTGCACGACCAGTGCCCGCCGCAGCCCGAGCATGCTCAGCGCCTCCGCCAGCTTGTCCACCAGTTCCAGTGAATAAACGCCGACGACTTGCCCGGACGCGTGCGCCGGATTCGTCAGCGGGCCGAGCAGGTTGAACATGGTGCGCATGCGCAGCTCGCGGCGCACACCCTGCACCTGCTTCATCGCGGGATGCAGGTTAGGCGCATAGAGAAAACAGATGCCGACTTCACGCAGGCATTGCGCGGCACGGTCCGGGGAGAGCTGAATATTCACGCCGAGCGCTTCCACTACATCCGCTGAGCCACATTTCGAACTGATGCTGCGGTTGCCATGCTTGGCCACGCGGACCCCTGCTCCGGCGGTCACCAGCGCGGTCGCGGTGGAAATGTTGAACGTCCCGCTGGCATCGCCACCGGTGCCGCTGGTATCCACCAACGATGAATCGACCAACGAATCTTCCGGAAACAAGGCATCGCGTCCGGTACCGCTGACGGCAAGCGCTTCGCTGCCGGAAATCGGCAACGGCGCCGCGGCCGCGCGAATCGCCTCGGCGAAGCCAACAATCTCTTCGACCGTTTCACCGTTCATGCGCAGGGCGATGAGCAACGCAGCGATTTGCGCGTCTGTGCACTTTCCGGCCAGCACCTCGGCCATCACCTCGCGGGCCTCGCTGCGGGCCAGCGACTGGTTGTGGTTGGCAAGACGATGGAGAGCGTCGAGAATCATGCGTCAGGCGGCATTGTACGGCATAGCCGCGTCTGGAAAGGCTCAGTGGGCTTCGACGGCGGCGCCGTCCGCTGCAGACAGCCGACGGGAAAAGTAGTCTCGCCAGTTTTCGGGCAGCGCTGGAGTGGCAAGTGCCTTCTCGAGTAAACCCCGATTGTACCGGTCCCGAACAAGCGCGTGATTCATCTCCTCGATCGTTAACGCCTGTCGTTCGCGGCTCACAAGCTCGAACGAATCGCCTGCCGCCACAGTGCCTTCCTGCTCAACCGAGAAATAGAATCCGCTACGCCCGCTGTCAAGGAAGCGATCCAACATGTCGTCTCGCTGGAATTTGGCGGCCAGCTTGTAGCACGGAGTGCGGGTCTGTCGCACCATGACGATGGAGCTCCCGATCTGAAGCCGGTCTCCAATGTGAAGCGCAGATTCAGAGAGCCCTTCGGTGGTAAAGTTTTCGCCAAACACCCCCCAGGGCAGCTCCATCCCTGGGAGCTCGCGCCGCCAGAATGGATAGTGCTCGGAGGGGTAACCGTAAACCGCCTTGAACGGGCCACCGTGCACGCTGAGATCGGCTTGCCGGTCGCCGTCGAGGTTCAGCGTGCGCAGCGCGACCCGGCCAGCCACCGGCTGCTTGAAAATGCCGGTGTTGATCGTTGTGCCCTGGTAGACGGTCAGCCGCGGACGCGCTACGTTGAGCGAAATGAGCTTCATCATGCCTGCCATAATCTGAGGCTCTTGTACCTCCCGATGCCACTTCGATGTGTCCTTGAATCGAAAGGGTTCACAATTGCTCCGGCGTCCTTTTCCGGAACTCACGGCCTGCGAAATTCACCTCGGCGGTTTGCCCAACTCCGCCGCCCTTCTATAAAATTGCAGGTTTGCTGCCCGCAGTGCGTCGCCGCAAGCAGGGTCCTCCCAAACCATACTGACGAGCTTCATATATGAAAATCCACGAGTATCAGGCGAAAGCAATTCTCAAGAAATACGGGGTGACGGTGCCGCGCGGCGCGATGGCGGCCTCGCGCGAAGAAGCTGAATCTGTCGCGAAGGACTTGCTCAGCTCCGGCGCAACCGGAATTGTCGTCAAGGCGCAAATTCATGCTGGAGGCCGCGGCAAGGGTGGCGGCGTCAAGATCGCCAAGTCTGTGGATGAAGCGGGCGATCTCGCCGCGAAAATGCTGGGCATGAAACTGGTCACGCATCAGACCGGCTCTGAAGGCCGCATAGTTCGCCGCCTGCTGATCGAAGAGACCTTACCCATCGAAAAGGAACTTTATCTCGGCATTCTGGTCGATCGTGCGGAAGGCAAGCCCGTCTTCATGGCCTCGGCTGCCGGCGGAATGGAAATCGAGCAGGTCGCTGCCGAAAATCCTGACGCCATTCTCAAGCAGTACATCGACCCCGGTATGGGCCTGGAAGCGTTTCAGGCGCGGAAAATCGCGTTCAAGCTTGGCCTGAAGGCGCAGCAAATCAATCCTGCAGTCCAGTTTCTCACCAGCCTTTACAAGGCTTTCCTCGACACCGACGCGTCCTTGCTCGAAATCAATCCCTTCATCACGACAACGGACGGGCGTCTGTTCGCGCTCGATGCCAAGATCAACTTCGACGACAATGCTCTCTTCCGCCACCCCGACCTGCGCGAACTGCGCGACATCACGGAAGAAGACCCGCTCGAAGTCGAGGCTTCGAAGTATAGCCTCAATTACATCAAGCTCGATGGCAATGTGGGTTGCATGGTGAACGGTGCCGGCCTGGCCATGGCTACCATGGACATCATCAAGTACGCCGGCGGCATGCCTGCGAATTTTCTCGACGTAGGCGGCGGCGCAAACGCGGAGCAAGTCGCACATGCGTTTGAAATCCTGCTCAGCGATAAGAACGTGAAGGCTGTGCTGATCAACATTTTCGGCGGCATCCTGCGCGTCGACACGCTGGCCACCGGCGTGGTCGAGGCCGCGCGCAAGACGAACATCAAGCTGCCGGTTGTGCTGCGTCTTGAAGGAACCAACGTGGACGAGGGCAAGAAGATTCTGCAGAATTCCGGATTCAACTTTGTCGTGACCGACACGATGAAAGAGGCTGCCGACAAGGTTGTGGCAGCAGCACGAGGGACGCTGGGCGTGACGGAATGGCGATAGCAGGTGTAGAAGCGAGGAATTGATATGGCAATCTTAGTCGACAAAAATACGCGAGTCATCGTGCAGGGACTGACTGGCCGCGAGGGCACGTTCCACGCCAAAGCCAGCGCCGCTTACGGCACAAAGATCGTCGGCGGCGTCACGCCGGGTAAGGGTGGCACCATGCACGAAGGCTGGCCTATTTTCAACACCGTACGCGAGGCGGCCGACAAGACCGGAGCTAATGCCACGGTCATCTTCGTGCCCCCGCCGTTCGCGGCCGACGCGATCATGGAAGCCGCTGACGCGGAGATCGACCTCATCGTCTGCATCACTGAAGGCATTCCAACGCTCGACATGGTCAAGGCCTGGGAGTTTCTGCAGAACCGGCGCTCGCGGCTCATCGGCCCGAATTGCCCCGGAATCATCTCGCCAGGCAAATGCAAAATCGGCATCATGCCGGCATCAATCCACAAGGAAGGGTCGGTCGGCATCGTTTCGCGCTCGGGCACGCTGACCTACGAAGCGGTGCATCAGCTTACGCAGCGCGGCATCGGACAGTCGACCGCGATCGGTATCGGCGGCGACCCGATTATCGGCACAACCTTTGTGGATGCGCTCGACCTGTTCAATCGCGATCCTGAAACCGAAGCGGTCATCATGATTGGAGAAATCGGCGGCAATGCCGAGGAGACTGCAGCGGAGTTCATGAAGTCGCACATGAAAAAACCTGTAATCGGTTTCATCGCCGGGCAAACCGCGCCTCCGGGTCGCCGCATGGGACACGCGGGCGCGATCATCTCCGGCGGCAGGGGCACCGCGGCGGAAAAAATCAAGGCGCTCGAAGCCGCCGGCATTCGCGTCGCGAAGTCTCCCGCCGTGATCGGGGAGACGCTCGCCGCCGCGCTGGGCGTAAGTGTGTAGCCTCCAGCCCACGACCCAGCTGCCGACGAAAAGCCGACGACCAACAGCCAGCGACTGACGACCAAGGACTAAGGACCGAATGAAGACCCTCCAACGCACTCTTACCATCGTCAAACCCGATGCCGTACGCAAAAATGCGATCGGCGACATTATCGAACAGTTCGAGAAGAACGGATTCCGCATTCTCGCCATGAAGATGCTCGAAATTTCCAAGTATCAGGCGGAACAGTTTTACGCTGTGCACGCCGGCCGCCCCTTCTACAACTCGCTGACCGATTTCATGTCGAGCGGCCCCATCGTTGTGCTGGCGCTCGAGAAAGAAAACGCCATCGCCGATCTGCGCAAGCTCATGGGCGCAACTAACCCGGCCAACGCCGAGGAGGGCACGATCCGCAAGAAGTGGGCGACTAACATCGAGCACAACGCGATTCACGGCTCCGACGCGGAAGACACAGCGCGCTTCGAGCTGAGTTTCTTCTTTGCAGGATACGAATTAGCAAAGTAAGCCCGACCACTCCTGCGTAGCAGAGAAACGTGCGATGCCTGGAGCGATTGACATCTCTGTTGGCCATGAATCTGAAATAGCCTGGTGCGCCCAAGTCATGGCCAGCACTGATCCCTGGCTGACATACAAGTTTTCCGTAGAAACATGCATGGGGATATTGCGATGGCCCGGTAGCACATTGTTCATCGCTAAAGCCGGCGATCCTGTTGGCTTTTTATTGCTTCATCCCAGAGGCTTCCTGGGATGTCCGTATATTGCTGTGGTCGCGGTCGTTGCCAACTTCCGCAGCCGGGGAATTGGGGCGCAGCTGTTGGAATTTGCCGAAGCGCATTTTGCAGGCAGTCGCCATGTCTATTTGTGCGTGTCTTCTTTCAATGTGCGAGCTTTGCGGTTTTACGAGCTGCACGGCTATGCAAAGGTTGGCGAACTGCGGGATTTCATCGCGGACGGCTTTTCGGAACTGGTGATGCAAAAACGCCTTCTATGAACATCTGAACGAGGAACATCTATGCCGATGGTTCAAGTCACGATGCTGGCAGGCCGCACGACCGATCAGAAGCGCAAGATCGCCAAGCGCATCACGGATGCTTTAGTGGAAGAGGCCGGAGTGCGGCGGGAAGCTATCATCGTCGCTTTTCACGAAGTGTCGAAGGAAAGCTACGCCAGCGCCGGCGAGTTGATGGCCGACAAAGCCACCAATCCAAAATAGGAAAGCGCGCGGTACGTATTACTGACGTCACCGCTTTCCAGTGCACTCCTGCGTTATACTTCGCCACGGTAATGGAGGACATTGCTATGAAACCGTGGACGGCCATCGCCGCTACACTTCTTGTCTCCACCTGCGCCGTTGCGCAGACTGCTCGAAAGCCCTGCGAAGATCTGAAGGCGGAAATCGCCAAGAAACTTGACGACAAGGGAGTTGTGGGTTATTCCCTCGACATCGTCGACAAGGGCAAGGAAGGCGACGGCAAAGTAGTAGGCAGTTGCGACGGCGGAACGAAGAGTATCGTCTATAGCCGCACCGGAACCGCCCCAACGCAAGCCAAGCCTGCGGACGAGAAAAAGCAGTAGGTCATGGATCCGCAGTGTCCCTTAGGTCGGAACATTTAATAGCAGCTGCATTCGCAACACACAAGGAATGCAGCCGAGTTCCGAACGAGTACCCCAACCTAGGACGGGACTAAGCATCCGACGCCTACCCAAGCGGCTCGAACAAATGTCCTTCCACGCGGTCGGCGTGCCTGGGAAGATCTTTCCTCGCGAACTGCAGGAAATGCGGAGCGGTGCGATGCGCTTCGAGCGCGGCATCGTCTTTGTACTGTTCGTAGATAAAGAAGCGACGTGGCTCGGTCTTGTGCCGATGCACCTGGTACATGGCACATCCCGGTTCCTTGCGGGATTGTTCGGTCAGTTTTTCAAACAGTGCGGCAACTTCGGTTTCGTGTCCAACTTTCGCCATCCAGGTAACCGCCAACACCACCATCGTTCGCTCCTTCGCCGCGGCCGTAGCTGGTGAAGCAAGCCGGTTTCTGAAACCGGCAACCTGATAAGCGTCAGGCCGGGAGGACATTCTAGGCTTTCTTCGTGGCCGTCTTCAACTCGGCCATGAAGTCATCCATCAGAATGGTGTGGTCGCGGTCGGGGCCGGTCGAGATCATGCCGATTCTCGCGCCCGTCTCTTTCGCCACAAACGTGAGGTATTCGCGCGCCTGGCGCGGAAGCTTTTCAAACGCGGTGATGCCCTCGGTGGAAGTGCGCCAGCCCGGCATCCTCTGATAGACGCACTCGATCTTCTCGAACCCGCTCGCCTGCGCAGGCGCCTCCGCCGTGGCTTTGCCGTCGATCTTGTATCCGACGCATACCGGAATCTCCGCCAGATCGTCGAGCACGTCGAGCTTCGTCACCACCAGCCACGAAGTGCCGTTGATCATGCCCGAATAGCGCAGCAGGGGCAGATCGAGCCAGCCCGTGCGCCGCGGGCGGCCCGTTACCGCGCCATACTCATTGCCGCGTTTGCGCAGGTTTTCGCCGGCCGCGCCTTTGTCCTCCGTCGGAAACGGGCCCTCGCCGACACGCGTGCAGTAGGCCTTGGTGATGCCGATGACGTGAGTGATTGCGGTCGGCGCAATTCCGGTTCCAATCACGGCGCCGCCGGAAGTCGCGCTAGACGAAGTCACAAACGGATAGGTTCCGTGGTCAATGTCGAGCATCGTTCCCTGCGCACCTTCAAACAGAATCGACTCGCCCTGAGCCAGGGCCTGGTTCAGCAGAACGGCCGTGTCGCGCACAAACGGCGCGACTTTCTCCGCGGCTTGGGCGTATTCGGCGTACATCTTGTCGGCGTCGAGCGGCTCGGAATTGAAAAGCGCGTGCGCGATCATGTTTTTTTCGCGCACCGCGTTCTCGATGTGCTTCCTGAGCAGCTGCAGATCGAGCAGATCCGCCACACGCAAACCGCGTCGCCCCATCTTGTCTTCGTAAGCCGGGCCGATACCGCGGGAAGTAGTCCCGATCTTCACTCGTCCCGGCGCATTCTCCGCCGCCAGTTCAATCATGCGGTGGTACGGCAAAATCACATGCGCGCGATTCGACACGAACAGGTTGCCATCTACCCTCACGCCGGCCTCGCGCAGGGCAGCGACCTCTTTCAGGAACGCCATCGGATCGAGCACGACGCCGTTGCCGATGACACTGCGACATCCCGCGCGCAATACGCCGCACGGCACAAGCTGCAGAATGAATTTTTTGCCGTTAATGATGACGGTGTGGCCGGCATTATGTCCACCGGCGTAGCGGGCCACGACCGAGAAGTTCTCCGACAACACGTCGACGATCTTCCCCTTGCCCTCGTCGCCCCACTGGGCGCCCACAATCACCGCGGTCGTGCCTTTTTTCAAGTCGGTCTCCATCAGCAACATTCGAGCAAACCCATGGCTGGGCCCGTCCCGGGGTCGCACACTTCTCACCCGCGGGAATGCCTGCGCAAGAATTCTAGGGATATAAGCGGAGAAGACGTGTACGAGTTATTCTACCGTGCCCCGTCGAACGGAAGCAACGCGCAGAGCCACTAGCTGCCCTTAGCTCCGGCTCGCAGCGTCTGCGCCGACGCCGCTGGTCTCCAGGCCTTCGTAGATTTCCTCGGCTCTTCGCAGGGCCTCCTGCACGTTGTCGCAGATGTTCGCTTCCCCGATGACCTCTTCAAACTCTGCCTGGTGAATCAGCTTTGAGGGCTGCTCACGCGCCCCGCAGAGAATCAGCGTCCGGTTGCTCGCGTGCAGTTGCCTGGCGACTTCTTCGATGGCAAACAGCCCGGTTGCGTCAAGCGCCGTCATATTCCGCAATCGCAGAATCACCACCGGAGGCAGGCGGTGCAAATCTTCCGTGACCGCCGAGATCTTGTCGGTCGCCCCGAACAGGAATGGTCCGTGGATGCGGAAGATCGTCGCATAGTACGGTATATCTTTGTCCTGCAGGATGTGGACGCGCCCATCCTCCACGTAGTCGTCTGTCACGCGCGAAACTGTCGTCGTCGCGGCCACGCGGCTGATGAACAGCAACGCCGCCAGAATCATTCCCGCTTCCACCGCGACCGTGAGATCGGCAAACACGGTCAGGGCAAACGTAACCAGCCATATGCTGATGTCGGTCTTGGTCAGCTTCAGCAGTTGTGGAATCTCGCGCCACTCGCCCATGTTGTAGGCCACAACCATCAGGATGCCCGCCAGCGCCGCCATGGGCACATAGCTGACCAGCGGCGCGGCAAACAGCAGAATGCACAGCAACGTCAGCGCATGAATCATTCCCGCCACCGGCGATTGCGCTCCCGAGCGGATGTTGGTCGCCGTGCGCGCGATCGCGCCCGTCGCCGGCAGCCCGCCGAACATCGGCGAGAAAACATTGGCCACGCCCTGGGCCACTAATTCGACGTTGGGATTGTGCCGGTCGTTGCTCATGCGGTCAGAAACCACCGCCGACATGAGCGACTCGATCGCGCCCAGCATGGCCACGGTGAACGCCGGCCCGAGCAATCCATGGATTAGATCAGAGCGAAACTTTGGAATCTGCAAGTGCGGCAGCCCGCCGGGGATTCCGCCGAATCTGGTTCCGATCGTTTCCACCGGCAGCTTGAAGAAATAAACCGCACACGTTGCCAGTAGAAGAGCCACAATCGGTCCCGGGATGCGCGCCGAGATGCCGCGGCAAATGATGAGCGCTGCTACCGTAAACACGCCCAGCGCTGTCGCCTCGAACGACAGCGTATGAAAACTCGCGGCCAGCGCCTCCATGCGCAGCCAGAAAACACCGGGCACTTTGTCGAGATGCAGCCCGAAGAAATCTTTCACCTGCGTGCTGGCGATGAGCACCGCGATGCCATTAGTAAATCCGATCACGACCGGCCGCGGAATGAACTTCACCGCCGTGCCCAGGCCCGTGAGGCCCATGACGGTCAGCAAGACGCCGGCCATCACCGTACACATGAACAATCCGTCCACGCCATGCACCGCGATGATTCCAGCCACGACGACGACGAAAGCTCCCGTGGGCCCGCCGATCTGAGTCTTCGACCCGCCGAGCGCGGATATCAGAAATCCGGTGACGATCGCGCAGTAAATCCCCGCCTGAGGCGTGAGCCCGGAGGCAATCGCAAACGCCATCGCTAGCGGCAGAGCCACCAGCCCGACCGTGACGCCCGCGATCAGATCGAGGAGAAATTTATGCCGGTTGTAGTCCCGCAGACAAAGGACAGACTTCGGAAGCCAGTTTTCGTTCAGGAAAGCATGCTCCATTTTCACATTATGGCAGCCGCGCGTGAAATCGGGTAGTGACGGAAAGATGTATAAGCAGCCTCGCTGCTAGCGGTACAGTTGACAAGGAAGCGAGCCTAACGCGCGATTGTCGCGGCGCGGCGTTTCTTAAGAAAAGCCGCGCTCCGCCTCGCGCGGCTCGCCCAGATCCTTCGCTGTGCAAAGAACGCTTGCTCAGGATGACAAGCACCTTACTTCCGTTTCTTCTTCGCACTTTGCTTCGGCGCCGGTTTCGCACTCTTCGCACTGGCAGGACTTGTCTGACGGGCGAACGGAGCCAGATCTCGCATCCGTTCAATATCGGACTGCGCCTGCATCGGCGACGCATAGCTCTGCGTCGAAGTCGCCAGCACCTTGCCCTTGTCGTCGTGAAAACGCCAGCCAAACTTGCCCTTGCCCGCGGCGTGAATTTCATAGAATGCTTTGCGCCGCCGCAGCCGGTGAAACTGTTCGTGCGCCTGCAGCCGCTGCTGAATGTACTCCGCCGCGGCCGCCCGTGTGGGCGGCGGGGGCGTCACCTTGCCCGAATCCGGGTGGCCGTCGAGCTGCGATAGCATCGCCCACATATCTTTCTGCCGGTCCGTGATCGGCTTCTGCATGTCTGCGGCCGAAGCCGGCGGCGGCATCGCCGGGCGATTCAGCTTCGTGGGTGCGTCGGTCCGGGGAGCGTTCAGCTTGCGCAACTGCGCGGCAAAGCTCTTCGCCTCGGCGTCTCTCTTGGTCAAGGACCCAATGCCAAACAAATCCCGCAGAGTCGCCATGATCGACGTGTGCTGGTACGGCGTCGAATCGACTGTGCCTTTCTGAATCCACGGCGAAATGAGAACTGTAGGGACCCGCAGCCCCAGCCGCGTGAAATCAAACTGCATGTTCGGCTTGGTCAAATATCCCTTGTTCTTGGGATCGTTCTGAGCCAACTGCTTGACGTATGCGTTCGGAGACGTGAGCCGGTCAGGATTGCTCACTCCATTCGGCGGCGATACGTGATCGAAATACCCGCCGTGCTCATCGTAGGTAACGATGAGCAGCGAGTTGTTCCACAGCGGACCATTGCGCAGCGCCTCATACACATCGGCAATCAGGTTCTCGCCCAGGCGGATATCGTAGGGCGCGTGCTGAGAGTTCGGCTGGCTGCCATCCTTGCCGGTATTCATTTGCGGACACAGAAAGCTGTACGTCGGCAAAGTGCCGGCCGAGGCCTGCTGCGCGAAAGCCGAGAGCTGAAAGATCCGCGTGGTTCGCGACTTGAGCGCGGGGAACGAATCGGAGTCGCTCAGGTCGACAAAGAAAAATGCCCAATCGAAACCTGCCTGCTCCAGCAACTGATAGACCGTCTGCGCCGAGATGGGCGCTTGCCACTCGTTATCCACAAAACCGGCTGAGGTCGCGGCATGGACGAACAGGCGATTCGGTTCGGTGGGTCCGGGAACCTCGGAGTACCAGTTGTCGCAGACGCAGAACTGGCTCGCCAGCGTCGAGATCACCGGCGTTTGCGCGGCACTGAACGTAGTCATCGGCTCGGTAATTTCCGCGTCCGTCGGGTTCGTTCGATGCACGCTGGTCTGCAGCTCGTGGATATACCCTGAAACGAATCCGTCCAGAGGCGCCGGGTCGGGTACGTCTGCCGACGTCTGTGCGCTGGCGTCGAGCTGTGTCGTAGCATCGGAGAACGAATGGCCGGGCCCGCCGAATCCGCTTTTCTGGGCGATGTCCACAGTCGGAATCACGTAGTTTCCCGGGCTGCCCGCCGGGTACTTCTTAGAAGTGGGGTCCGCCGGGTTCGCCAGGTTGAAATACTTGGGGTCGGGATTGCCATCGGCCCCCAGGATTCCGTCGACGTTTGGCATCGTGCCGAGCATGTGATCGAACGAACGGTTTTCCATCATCAGAACGACTACGTGCTGAATCGGACTCGGATTCGCCATACAAACCTCCTTGGACTGCGCACAGGGCGTTGGACAGCACGATTGTGCTGGCCAGCACTCCGGCTCATGAAATCCCCCACGAAAAGATGGCAATAGAGAAAGCTCCCATGCCTGCCGGCGCTCGGACTGACGCGCTGACGACATGATCGCTAAGTTGTGGGGGAAGTCGGCGTCGGGAAGCCCGTCGGACGCGGGCTGGGTTGGCTTGACTCTTCCGCCCGCCGAAATCGCAATCAAACTAATGCCGGCTCCGCAAAATGTCAAGCCAACGATTGTGGGCAACCCCGCAAACGATAACGGCTGATCAGCCCAGCTTTTGGACTGGCACACTGGGTCCGTTATCCCCTAGAAAAGCATTTGACCTGCTCCGGCCATGGGGCATAAGATTGCGCCGCATAAAAGAAGGGCCCGCTATATCTGGCCGATCCCCCGCAATTGGCACGGGCCCAACCTGAACAATCTGGACCGCCGCTGATGGCGACTCGAAGACCTCCGCTCGCCGTTCCCGTGGCTGAATTTGCCACGGCTTTGCTGGCCCGGCAGGAAGTGGGCCCGCGGGCGCAGATCACTGCCGACCTGATCGCCCAACTTCTCCCCGATACCGCAGTCGCCGTGTACGTCATTGAAGACCAGGAGGCCCCGTCCTGGACTCCCAAAGCCACTGCCGGTGAAATCAACGCGGTTCAGGGAATGGAATTCGACGCCGGAACGCTGGGATCGCTCGCCCAGAATAAAGAATTCGCAGTATTCGAGGCTGCTGCCCTGCGGCGTGAGGACTTCGCTCACCTCGACGTCCGGCGTACGATCGCCTCGCTAGCGTATATTCCGCTTCTCGTCGACGAAACGCTTATCGGCGCCATCGAGCTGATCAGTTTCGATCGCCCGTTTCCGGAGGCCATGCAGGAGTCGCTTACCGAGATCGCGGAACTGGCCTCCGCGGCCATGGCTGCCGCCCTTTCCTACGTGAGCGAGCGTAACGCCACCCTCCATTCCATCAGCCGCGTCACCCAGATGTACGACCTGGAAAAAGTCTTCAACTCGACGTTGGAGATGAATGAACTGCTCGGCACTATCGCCAAGAAATTCCAGGATGTCATGAACGTTCAGGCCGTCAACTTGTGGATGATCAATGGCGACGCGCTCGAGTTAATGAGCTGTGAAGGATTCGATCCCACGGTCAGCGTGGGGATGGTGCAGAAGCCGGGCGAGGGCATCGCGGGAGATATTTCGGACAATGGTGAGCCTGTCCTGATTGATGATCCCACCGACGAGCGCCTGCAGAAGCGTAACGCCGGACATGAAGATCAGCCCATCTTCTCGCTCGTAGCGGCTCCGCTGATGGAACACGAGAACCTGGTGGGCGTGGTCGAGGCGATCAACAGCCTGCACGGCACGCCTTTCGATGACGACGACCAGTTCCTGCTGGTCAACATTTGCGAAACCGCCAGCAACGCCCTGCACAACGCCAGCCTGCTGCAGGCGGAGCGCAAAGTGGAAATCCTGCAGACTCTGGTTCAGGTCAGCAGCGAAATTACTTCTACGCTGAATATCGACCGTGTGCTGCAGTCGGTGGTCAATCACACGCAGGCCATCATTCCGTTTGAACGCGCGGCCATCGCGCTGGAGCAACGCGGCTCTTTGCAGCTCAAGGCCATCTCGGGCATGACTCAGATCAATCCCGCCGACCCTGCGGTTTCCGCGCTGAAAGATATGTTGGAGTGGGCTTCTATTTCATCGGAAGAAACGCACGTCACCCAGCACGGCGATGAGATTGACGATCCCCGGCGCGAAACCCAGGCCAAGTTCGCGCAATATTTTTCTGACACGGGAATGCGCGGATTCTATGCCCTTCCTCTTACTGACGATCAAGGGCGGCTCGGAATTCTCTCCTTTGAAAGCAGCGACCCGGATTTTCTGACGGTGGCTCACCTGGAAATCATCAAGGTCCTCGCGGGACAGGCGACTGTGGCCTTGCGCAACGCGTCACTCTACCGGGAAGTTCCTTTCATCAATGTGCTGGAGCCGCTGCTGCAGAAGAAGAAGCGGTTCCTGGCGATGGAAAAACGTCGCCGCGGGCTGATGATCGCGGTTGCGGCGGCCTTGGTTCTGTTCTTCATCTTCTGTCCCCTGCCCATGCGGGTTTCTGGAAACGCCACCGTCGCGCCCGCCGCACTTGCACAAGTTCAGCCGGGAGTGGACGGCGTGGTGAAGAAGGTTTATGTCCACGAGGGCGACCGTGTGAAGCAGAACGCCGTCCTGGCCGAGCTGGAAGACTGGAATTACCGCGCCGAAGCTGCTGCTGCGCAGGCCCGCTATAGCGAAGCCGCCGAGGCCATGAACCGCGCCTTGGCCCAGAATGATGGAACCCGTGCCGGAACCGAACGCATCAAGGCAGACTACTGGAAGGCCGAACTCGCCCGCGCCCAGGAGCGCCTGGACCGCACCACGATTCGCTCTCCGATCGACGGCATCATCACCACGCCGCATATCGAAAATGCCGTGGCACGCCGCCTGATCCAGGGCGACACGTTCGCCGAGATCGTGGAAACTTCGCATGTGACGATTGACGTCGCAGTTCCCGAGGATGACGTCACTCTGCTCCAAAGGGGCGAGCTAGCCGCCATCAAACTCGAGAGTTTCCCTATTCGTACGTTCCAGGGCGAAGTTACGGTCGTAAGTCCGCAGGGTCAGGTGGAGTCGGAGCATCGCGTCTTTGTCGCACGCGTCAGCCTGCCTAACGAGGACGGTGCGATCCGCCCCGGCATGCAAGGTCAGGGGAAGGTATCCGTGGGCTGGCATCCCGCCGGCTACGTCGTGTTCCGCGGAATTGGCATGTGGATCTGGAGTAAGCTGTGGTCATGGTTCGGGTGGTAAGTCTGGCTGGTAAGTTTGGCCTGTAGGTTCGGCTGGCAATCAGCGTTGAAGTTCAATTAGGGGTCTGATCATGCGCTCCTCCGGTTATCTCGTTCTCGTTCTCGTGCTCTGTCTCGCGACGGTCGTCATGGTCGGCTGCAGCTCCGGACCTGCGCCGACTGCAGCCGCGGCCGCGCCGCTTCCGCAGCCCGTCGCCTCGGCGCCCCCAGCGTCGCAGACGGCACGGAACGATTACATCGCCTCCGGCCCCATCGTCGTCGAGGATCAAGTCGACCTTGCTGCTCAGCGCGACGGAATCGTGGCCGAGATTCTCGTGGAAGCCGGGGCACCCGCGAAAAAGGGACAACTCTTGGCGAAGCTCGATGACCGCCAGCTCACCGCCGACCGTGACGCCGCCGAAGCCAAGGTAAGAAGCACTGCCGCCGATCTCAAGAACTGGGAGGCAGCCGCGAAAATCGCACGCGTCGAGCGGGACCGCGCCGAGGAATTATGGAAGTTGAACATCATCGCCAAAGAGCAGGTAGAGAAGGCGAGGTATCAATCGGAAGCCAATGATTTCGAAGTCGAGCGCCAGCGCGAGGACCTGAAATACGCGCAGGAAAGTCTCCGATCGCTCGACTTGGAACTGGAAAAAACCCGCATCACCGCCCCGTTCGACGGCGTTGTGGCGCGGCGCTACGTGCGCGTCGGACAGGAAGTCGCCAAGCATGACCGCCTCTTCTGGGTATCGGCGGTCGGACCGTTGCGGGTCAAATTCTCCCTGCCCGAGAGCTATCTCGGACGCGTGAAGAGAGGCACTGAGCTGATCGTCACTACGCAGGAGGCGGCAGGCGAGGATCACCCGGCCAGAGTGGTGCTGGTCAGTCCAGTCGTCGATCCCTCGAGCGACACAATTGACGTCACCGCCGAACTGCAAGGCGCTCCCGCCCGCCTGCGCCCGGGAATGACCGTCAACATTCGCCTGCAGAATCCGAAATGAACCTCGCTGAGGTCTTTAACGTCGTGCTTCCTGAGCTGCCCGCGCGCAGGGCCGGCCAGGAGCGTCCTCGGCTTCATCCCAAATTGATTGCTCGCGAGCGAATCAAGGACGGCGAACCTGCAGTCGCCGCCCTGATCCCTGGCGGGGAGGGTCTCTTCTTCTTCTCCCCCGATCAGTGGCAGCTGATGTGCCTGTTCGACGGGACTCGCTCATACGGCGAAATCGCCGAGGCCTACTCGCGAGAGGCAGGAAGCCTGTGCACCGAAGAAAACGCCCGTGAGTTTGCCAATTCGCTAGATGAAGCAGGCCTCCTCTACAAGGCAACGCTGGATTTCAGCAAGACAGCCAATCAAAAACTCAGGGAGGAACGCCGGAAGCAAGCTCACAAGAAAATCAATCTCGCTCACATGACGTTTTCCACCTGGGATCCCGATTCGTACTTGACCAAGCTGAATCAGCGTATCGGGTTTGTATACTCCAGCTGGTTCACCTACTTCACGCTCGCAATGTTCGCCGTCATGGGGCTGATCTTTGTGAGTGGCTGGGGCGAAATCTCGCGGGACACTGTCGAGTATTACACCTTCACCCACAAGGGACCAGCCGATCTGGCCGAATTCTGGTTGTTGTTCTTCGCCCTGGGATTCTTCCACGAGTCCGCCCACGGGCTGACCTGCAAGCATTACGGGGGCGGGGTTCACCGAATGGGCTTTATGCTCCTCTACCTGGAGCCCTGCTTTTTCGTAGATGTCACTGAGATCTACGTGTATGGCAGCAAATGGCAGCGTATCGCCTCCATCATCGCCGGAATATGGGTCGAACTGATGTTCTGTTCTTTGGCCAGCGTTGTCTGGTGGGGAACCCCGGTCGGCAGCCCCGTCCACGACTTTGCGTACAAAGTCATGCTGATCACCGGCGTGGCCGTAGTCCTAATGAATCTGAACCCGCTAATGAAGCTTGATGGCTACTACCTTTTCGAGGAGTTGGTCGGAACCGAGTCCATTAAGGAGAACTCAACGGAATATGTGTTGAGCTGGGTGAAGCACCATCTCTTCGGCATGCCGGTCGAGATTCCTTATGTCCGGCCGAACCGGCGCAAGCTGTATATCGTCTATGCCGTGCTCTCGGGCGCGTACAGCTACACCATTCTCTTTGCCGTGATTCATTTTGCCTACAATATTTTCCTACGCATCAGCCTGACGTGGGCCTTTGTGCCCGCCCTTGCGCTAACCCTGCTGATCTTCCGGGGCCGGCTGCGCAATCTTGGGAGGTTTATGAAAGCCCTTTATCTCGATAAACAAGAAAGCTTCCGTTCCTGGTGGACTACGCCTCGTAAGATCGCCGCAGTCGTTTCGGTGGCATTGCTTCTATTCGCTCCGATCTGGCGTGAGACTGTCCGTGGCCGTTTCTTTCTTGAACCGGACCAGCGCGCCATAATCCGCGCGGTTGTGCCCGGGCAAATCGCGCAGGTCCTGGCTGATGAGGGTTCGCCGATCACCGCCGGCGATCCCCTCTTTCGCATGCGGAATGTAAACCTTGAAGGCGACGCAAGCCGATCCCTGGCTGATCTTAGCCTCGCGCAAGCCGACACTCGCCAGGCGCTGCTGAATTACGCAGACCTGGGCTCTGCCCGGAGCGAGCAGACATCACGGTCGGAACGTTACCGCTCGGCTTCTCGCCAACTGGCCGTGCTTCAGATCACCAGTCCCATCTCGGGCGTTGTCGTCACGCCTCGAATCCG
>JASHPH010000138.1 GCA_030038255.1 Candidatus Sulfotelmatobacter sp.
CAATAGCGTAGGGCTTTCCGCCGCAGACCACTTCTTGGCACGTCCTTGCAACAGGTTTTTGACGGATTTGTGGTTGATGCTTCGAGTCTGGATGAGAACTGGGCTTCTCAGGCCGCTTCCGGCAATCCTCTCACACTCTGAAGGACCGTGGCGGGCAGTTGAACCACGCGGATCCGACCGCCTTTTTTCGTTCTCACGCTGACCGCAATGCCGCCCGCCTCAGGAAAAGGATCAGAGATCACCTCAAACTCCTCGCCATAGAGGCGAATGCTCTGGTTGACGCCGTACCCAAGGTGCTTCACTTTGGTGCACACTTCCGCGAGCGAAGGAAATTCCTCAATATGGCTGGTCATGATGCGTCCATTTTACTAGTCCGCCGATGCCCGAGGAAGGCTGTATCGCATTGAAACTGCGCAATATAAATGGCTGTGATTCTAAGCACCAAGACAAAGGCCGCCCTACTGGCGGCCTTCGTCCTGTATCTTTCCGTTCTGTGTTTTACGGGGCCAGCGAAATCACACCGAAGAGTCCGTCCAGATTGTTGTCCGGCCCTGCAGTGAAGTAGAGTGCGCTCTTCACACCGTTGTTCACCGTACCGCCACCGAAAGTGATACCCCACAGCATGTCGATGTGGATGGGCTTGCCATTAGTATCGGTCACCGTGCCCACGAACTGCCCGGTCAGCGCATTGAACGCGTTGATGGTGCTGTTCGCGGTGATGTTGTTGCCGATCAGCAGCGTGTTGCTGAGCGGTCCAAAATTCTTCGGCGCCGCCGCGAAGCCCCAGGGCTGGTTCAGCGGAGCTCCCTCCGTCAGCCGCTTCAGGAATACGCCACCTTCGCTGAAAATATCAATGTATCCTCCCGACGCTCCCGACACAGCGGCGTACGACACGAACACGAGCCCATCGATGTCCTGAATCCCAAAAGCAGAAAAACCCGCCGGCACGGTGGAGTCGGTAAACGAGCCCAACAGGTTGAAATTCCCGTCGTACATGTCAACCTTGTTGTTCCAGTTGTCCGCTGCGAACAGAACGTTCCCCGACGGATTGTTGGTGATTGCCAGACCGGTATAGATGGCGCCGGAACTCGAATTGTTCACCGCAATGATCGCCTGGTTCGGGTTCGATTGCGGTGCCCATCCGCTGATCGTTCCATCCAGAGTTGCAAAAATGAAGAGCGCCGACCATCCCTGCACGGCGAACTCCCCCGAACCGTTGAACACGATCCCGGTCGGCGAGCCCGTGCCTGTCCCGCTCGCCGTCGGAATCACCACCTCCAACGCCTGCTTCACTCCATTTTCGTTGTACAACGTTGACCAGCCGCTGCCTTCATCACTGATCCAGAATGGGCCAGTCGGCGAGTACGCCACTCCCCATGCGTTCACGAGCAACGGATCGGTGTTACGTGCCCCCTTCTTATTCGCGACCAGATTGGTGAGCTGATACTGCGCCAGGGCCGCACTCGGTACGAACATCAGCGCGATACCCATGGCAAGCGCGAGTGCAATCATGCGACGCTGCATGTGGAATCTCCTTTGTGTGCCAGGTCAGGGGCAGGGGAGTGAGGGTGCAGCTGCTTTCGCACGCAAATCACAGTTCTCTGACTAGCCGTCCCAATCTAGGCCGTCCGAGGGAGGGAAATTGTCAGCGCTGTGTCACCAGTTTGCACATTTCCTGTCTAATTCCATTGGCACCTAATCTGAATTTGTCATTCCAACCACGGCCGCAGCGCATGCGAAGGCAATTGAAGAATCCGCTGTTCGCCTATCCACGGTTTTTGTCCGCTGCTGTAAAATCGTGCGACATCTTTGCGATATGAAAATCGTCACGATCACTTTCTTTCTTGCCACGTTCGCACTAAGCAGTTCCATCAACTCCGTCGCCCAGGCTGATGAGGTTGTCAAGAAGGCCGACTCCGCCCTTGAGCATAGCGACGCTTCCGGCCTGGGTGAGGACGAGATCATTGCCGGCCTCAAAGAAGCTCTTCAGGTAAGCACTACCAAGGCCATCGCCCTCACCGGCCGGACCGATGGTTTTCTCAAGAACGAGGCTATCCGCATTCTTCTACCTCCCAAGCTCGAGGCGGTCGGCAAGGGCATGAGGCTGCTGGGCATGGGCGAGCAGGTCGACGACCTGGAAATCGGCATGAATCGCGCCGCCGAACGCGCCACTCCCCAGGCCAAGCAAATCCTCCTCGCTGCCCTCAAGAAGATGACCTTCCACGATGCCCGCCTCATCCTTACCGGCGACGACACTGCTGCCACCGAATATTTCAGGCGCACCACTTCCAGCGACCTCGCCACCACTTTCACTCCCATCGTGCACCAGTCTCTGCAGCACGTCGGTGTCGTCGAGCAATACAACAAGGTCATCAAGAACGCCCCTGGCGGAAAGGCTCTGGCCAGCGAGTTCGATCTCGACAAATACGTCGTCGACAAAACTCTGGACGGCATTTTCCTGATGTGCGGAGAAGAAGAGAGAAAAATTCGCAAAGATCCCGAGGCCCAGACCACGGATTTACTGAAGCAAGTTTTCGGCAGGAAATAAATTCCCTCTCAGCTTGAATTCTGGTCGAG
This sequence comes from Candidatus Sulfotelmatobacter sp., assembly GCA_030038255.1. Classification (GTDB taxonomy): domain Bacteria; phylum Acidobacteriota; class Terriglobia; order Terriglobales; family Acidobacteriaceae; genus Sulfotelmatobacter. The sequence goes on from JASHPH010000138.1 coordinate 2,578, forward strand.
ACTTCCCTTCTCGAAAGGGCGTCATCCCGAGCGCAGCCGCTTTTTTGGTAGACCTCCGGCTTTAGCCGGGGGCGAGCGCAGCGAGGCGGAGCGAGGGATCTCGCGTGGAGAGTCACGGTCCGGCGCTTAACTGCACGCTCGGCTCGCTTCCTCTGTCAAGCTGCCTCACTGCGGAAAATAGCGAGCTTGACACACCGCCCTTGCAGTGCCAGACTTTTGTGCGGACCAACCTGGCAAAACCCGCGACTGGAGCGGCTTCTATCATTTCTTGGGAGGTTCCTATGCGTCGTTTCATCTGTCCCCTCGCGCTCTGCTGTCTCGTACTTCTTCTCGTCACCGCTTTTGTGCCACTGGCCCTCGCGTCCGGGCCTTACGCGATCGGATCCGCTAACACCGTCACCGCCGATCCCACCGTCCCCCGGCCAAAGACCACGCCGTGTGTCGTCACTTTGTTCAGCGACTACACGTTCGACAACAATTACAACCTGAATCCGTTTTCCTACACACCGCCCGAAGATTGCCCCGGCCCTTGGGCCAAGGTAGTTCTCGAAGTCGACATTTCTGTGACAGCTGGGAATCAGTTCGACCGGACGGCGAACATCTGGCTGGGAGGCGCAAACATTTTCTTCGGAACAACTGCGGAGCCGGGAGCGACTCTGGCTCCCTCCTGGCATGTAGAGAGCGATCTCACGGACTATTCTCCGCTCTTCACCATCGCGCAAAACGGTTCGGTGTACCTGGGCAACACCGTAAATAGCACTTACACCAGCATTCAAACCGCGAGCGCCACGCTGGAGTTTTACCCGCTCGCCTATGGCCAGACAGCTCCTGTCACCGCCAACGTCGTTCTCCCGCTTTCCGCCGGGTCCACCGGAGGCACAGTCGCCCTTAACGACACTAGCAGCACACTCTCCGCGACCTTCACGCTGCCAACGAATATTGAAAACGCCTACCTCGATGTCTACTCGCAGAGCCAGAGTGACGATGAATTCTGGTACACCTGCGTCCCCAACGACGTCGCCAGCGAGCTTCAAGAGTGCACCAACACCGCCTTCCGCGAAACCGAGATCACCATTGATGGCCAGCCCGCCGGCGTCGCCCCCGTCTTCCCCTGGATCTTCACCGGAGGCATTGATCCCTTCCTGTGGTTCCCCATCCCCGGCGTGCAGACTCTGAACTTCACCCCTTACCGCGTGGATCTGACTCCATTCGCGGCGCTGCTCTCCAACGGCGAGCAGCACACGATTTCGCTCAGCGTGTACAACGCCGATAGCTACTTCTCCGACACCGCTACGCTTCTTCTCTATCTTGACTCCGGCTCAACCACGGTCACCGGAGCGTTGACCAAGAACACGCTCACGGCGGCTCCGAATCCCGTCGTCACCGAAAATCTTAATGTCGGAGCCACCACCATCACCGGAACTGTGAACATCAAGTCCAACCGCAACTTCGTGCTTAGCGGCTACGTGATTACTTCTCACGGAAAGGTGACCACCACAATTTCCGAAACCGTTAACTTTGAGAACAATCAGTACTTCAATATCAACGACGTCGTGTACGTGCCGTACGTGCAGAACATCAACCAGACCAGCAGTGTCAACTCGACTACCACGGTCGCCACATCCGGCCAGCCGCCGGTAATCACTACCCGGAACTTCGAGTTTCCACTCACTCTGGATTATTCTGAGGTTCAGGAGTCGAACGGAAACATCAACGTCACCACCAAAGTCTGGCAAACCTACGGAGCCCAGCAATTCGGTAAACCGGGCATCTGGCCGACTTACTTCAGCTTGCTCAACAACTTCGCCCAGCACCAGGACACGCTGGAGTTCGACTCCAACTTCAACTTCCTCGGTAACACCGGCCAGTCTGCCTCGCAGTTCTACAGCGACATCGACTCGACCGGCACGAATTACTTCTGCAACATTTCTGCCGCCAACAACGCGCTGACCGCTTTCGCGCCGACGTGCTCGCAGTAAAACATTCGGAAGAAACACCAAAACAATCGGGCCGCCCAATCGGGCGGCCCGTGTCTTTCCTGAAGTCCGCGGTCCGAAGCTCAGTCCTAGTCTCCCGCCACTGGCTCGGCAATCTCCGGCTTCTCGGCGTGCGCACCGTTGCCGCTCCCATTGCCGTTCGGCTTCGCCAGCGCGGGCGTCACTAGTGCACCCAGCGGAATGAATCCATCCTGCGACTGCACCGGCTTTTCTTTCAGCACGACTTCGCGATACAGCGACGCCATCCGCGCGTTATAAGCCGCATCATTCTTCTGCGGCCCACGCGCCTCGGCCTTCTGCTTCGCATCCCGCGCGCGCAGCTTTTCCTCGCGCGCGGTCTTGGCGATGCCCAGCTTGTCGAGATCATGCTGCAGCTCGTTGGTCACGATCTCTTCGCGTAGCTTCAGATAGTCGACGTGCTCTTCTTCCATCTTCACTTTCTTGCCGCCCGCGAAAATCTCGTGCCGCCCATGCTCCTCGTACCACTTGGTGAGCGTGGCCGTCATGTGCATCTTCTCAATGATGTTCCGCCATCCCACGCCGGTGTTGTAGGCGCAGAACGAAATCTCGCCCTCCTGCGTCGCATACGGAATGATGCACTGCTCCGTCCGCCGGAAGTCGTAGTTGAACAGATCCTGGAACCACATCCCCGCGATGAACAGGAAGTTCCAGCGATCAGCCGTGCGCCGCTTCATCACGTCATCAATCGTGCGGTCCGGGCCGACCTTGCCGTAGTTGTGTCCGGTCACGTTGTAGTTCTTATCGAACTTCTTCAGCAGATCAATCAGCTTGAAGTGCGTCGGCGACTTGAACGGATCGTAGTTCTTCATCAAACACAGCGCCATGCCCAGCCCGGTCAGAAACTTCCCACGCGCCGCGTCGTTCACCTTGGCAATGTCCTTCGCCAGCTGATCGCCATGCAGAAACGCCGTAACCGGAACGCTCTCCTTCGTTTCCTTGTCAATCATCACCGCCATCCCCGTCCCGCAATTCGGATGACAACCGCAAGATAGCTGGCCCCAGTTGTTGTTCGCGTCCTGGGCGTGCATCAGGTCGGCCCAGTCGCTGAACGTGCCCATGAAGCTGATCGGGAACCAGTCGCGGGCGGGCTCGCCGAGACCGGTCTGATTCTTCACGTCGTGCGCCAGATGCGACAGCGTGTAGCGCTGCGCCTGCCGGCGTTCGTCGGTGACGGCTTCGTCGCGGCCGGTAAAGCTGACCGGCTGGAACGACAGGAAGCTGATCGTCTTGGGATTGTCGAGCGCGAACTTGACGATGCGCCCCACTTGCTCGTTGTTGATGCCGTTCACGATCGTGATCACCGGCACGATTTCGCATCCCGCCTTGTGCAGGTTCTCGATCGCCTTCAGTTTCACGTCGAACAAATTGCCGACCGCGCGGTGCGCGTTGGCCGCGTTGCCGATGCCATCGAACTGCAAGTACGCATAGCGCAGGCCGGCTTCCACCGCCTGCTGCGCGAACTCGAAACTCTTCGCGAACTCAATGCCGTTCGTCGCCGCCTGCACGGAGTTGTATCCCACCTTGCGCGAATAGCGAATCGCATCCAGGAAGTACGGCGACAATGTCGGCTCGCCGCCCGAAAACTGCACGCTCATCTGCCGGCGCGGCTTGATGGTGATGGCGTTGTCGAGCATCGTCTTGATTTCTTCCCACGTCAGCTCGTGCACGAAGCCGACCTGGTTCGCGTCCATGAAGCAGGGATCGCACATCATGTTGCAGCGGTTGGTCAGGTCGATCGTGAGCACGGCGCCGCGGCCATACTTCACCGTGGACGAACCGTGATGATGCAGGTGCTCGTCGTTGTGGGCGCGAATGTCGCGGCCGGGGAAGACATCTTCGAGGTGCTGCGAGAACTGGGTGTCGATCGACATCACGTCTTCGAACCTGCCGTGCTTCGGACATTCTTTTACCATCAAGATCTTTCCATCTTTTTCGATGATCTGCGCCTTGATCTCGCCGACCTTCTCGTTCATGAGAACTTCCTGGGGCAGGTGGCCGTCGAGAATCTGCTGGCGGATTTCCGGGACACACTTCGGGCAGAGCGAATCGGTCGAGCGCGGCCAGCCGAGCGGCGGCTTCGACTTCTCGTAGGACTTGAGCAGCGGCTTGTCGCTCCACTTCGGCTTGGGCGAGGGATTGGGCTTGATGCGGTTCAGGCGCTCAAACACCATCCATGTGCCCTTGGCGGCGGCGACGGCGGCGGCTTCCACGTACTTGATCGGTTTATGCATGATAGCTTCTAGCTCCTGTTAGCTATGAGCTCCGAGCTGTGAGCTCCGAGCTTGCAAATTCCAATCCCCGCGACCCGGTGTGCCGGGCCTGAGGAAAAACTGCGCAACGGGAAAGTGAATGTCCTTCTGAAAACCTGGTTCCCGCTTACACGTATGCCTGGGTTAAACTTGCACCTATCCTATTGAAGTGGAGGGGAATGACGCATCCACATCCCAACGAATGGTGCAAAATCGGGGTTTAAAGGTCGCTGGCGGGATTATACGGGGTTAAGTCATTGAAAGCAAAGGGGCGGGCCGTCTCGCTGGCGCGCTGAGCGCCGGCGCAGATCGCCCGATCCGCTCGAAGGCCGCGAAACGCGGGGCCCTCAGGGTTCTTTCAAATGTGGACATAGTGCTTGATGCCAGTCATTTGATCGAGGATCAGGTTTGGGAACTTTCGCTGTATAACGCTCAGTAGGGTGTTCGTTACTTCTGCGATTTCCACTCGAGAATCCGTGACCGCCATCCAGACGTCCGGAAAGTACCGGGACAACATTCCAAGGCAGTAGGTGATGACGAGCATTGATGCGGGTTCTGGGAGATACGCATCCGGGTCGACTATGAAGTGCTTTGGGCCGTGAAGATCTTCGACGATGTCGGGATAGTATCCTGTGTCTATCGGTTGCCCCTCCTTCGCCTCGGCCTCCAACACAACGTGGATATTGCTTGGGAACTGGTCTTGCAGCCGTATCCTCGAGTTTCTTTTCCAGACCTCCAGCAGAGCGTTCTTTTCTGGGTCTGAGAGGTGATTCACGAAAAAGTTGTCGGTGAGCACAGTGCGCTGAGGTGTTGGTATTGGCGGCGGAGTTCCTGGGGCAACGTTCGCGGCGTGCGGCGGCGACGGGGCGTAATAGTTCACGACTGTTCGAGTGACGGAACCCGGTTTGACGGAGGGACGTACGCCGCCCTGAACCAGCGTACTGTAGAGATCGGGGAGTGTCTTGAGGATTTCCCAGCAGTTAAAGTCGCGGCCAACAAGCTTCGCAAGCGGTTGTATGTCCGCGCAGGCGGTCGGGTCGCTTCGCGTAAGGTGGAATGCCCTGCCCCAGTCCTGGATTTCTGCGCGCAGCACAAAAGCGGGTGGATCAAGACAACTGTACGCCACTGGAAACAGGCCGACGGGCTCGCCTCGGGAATTGGTATGGCAGGCACACTGAATCGAGGAGAAAAACTCCTCAGAGCCTCGCGCTTTTGCAGCTGCCTCCGCGAGGCCCCTCTTTAGCTCAAGGCCGTGATGCTTGTGCTTGCCGGATCGGCGGCTGGCGTCCAGCGAGAAGGTGCCGTCTTTCTTAGTGAGGATTAAGGCCTGCAAAAGGCTGACGCACCCGTAATACAGCAGCAGGGGCCGCGTCGCTAACTCGACTCTCTCAGACGCTTGAAAATATTCCTCAGCTTGACGTAGGCAATAACCAATTTGTCTCGCCTGCTTTTTGAGGTTGCCCTCTTGCTCGCCTTCCGGGATCTTGTGGAGCTGCCTCAGCCTTTGGACCGTGCCATCGATGTTTAGGAGAAGGCGGAGGTGCTTCCATATTTCGCGGGTTGGGTCATGGGAGACTATTTCTCTGACGCCCCGAATCATGCTTTCAATGCTAGCAAAAAGCCGTAAGGGGATGGACGCCGCCCTCAGCGGCTGAAGCCGCGGTTCATCTTTGTGGGTGTCTTGCGGCACCCTTCGGCGCCCCCTCGCTCCTCGGGGTTGCTCAGGGGCAGGCTCAAAATCTGAAGTCGTGCCCTTACCGGTTGGGTGCCGGTCCGCGCGAGATCTCTCGCCGCGCTGGTGAAGGCGCGCGGCTTCGGGATGACGCAGCGTAATAAGGATGCGTTCCTTTGGCGCGTGAGGTCCCTCGCGTGGCTCGGGATTTCGGCGCGCGGCTCGGACGCCGCGCAATCGCCTCAACTCGCGCGCCAATCGGAACGCTCAGGTCCTTCGCGAGACAAAAAGCGTCTCGCTCAGGATGACAAGGCGTTTGATGGTCGGATCACGACTGGCTTGGTTGGGCGCGGGGTGAGCCAGGTGAGGCGGACGGTGGTGCCGACATAAGACCCAAGGTCCCTCGACTGCGACGCCGATTCGCTTCGCGTATCGGCATCTTCGCTCGGGATGACAAGCTGCGCACGCTTCGCTTCGCTCGCGGGACGGACGAATGCGTCCGTCCCTACACATTCCTCGTCGGCGGAGGCGTGGAGGTCGAGGCCGTAGCGGAGTTCGGCGTCGGGTGGGGATTGTAGGAGGTGCCAGGCTTCGCGGTATTTTTCGAGGCGCATCTTTTTGGCCTGGCGATGGGGATAGAAACGCAGCATGGGCGCGGGCGTGCAGACTTCGACGGGGATGATGTACCAGATGTCGAGGGGGACGACGTGGGCGGCGAGGAAGTCGACGTCGGCGCGGGTGTAGACGGCGCGTCCGCTGCCGACGGAGTAGGTGGCGCGGGTTTCGTAGGCGCGGGCGCGGATGGATTCAGTGCACTTGACCTGCACACGCCAGAGGCGGGAGCCGTTGTCGAGGATGAAGTCGTAGCGGAGGCTGTCGCCCCAGGGCTTGGCGACGCCGAATCCGAGGGCGGCGGCGCGGTTGAGAAAGGCGGCTTCAGAGCGCTCTCCGGTGAGCTTGGTGTTTTTGCGGCGGGTTTTTTTCAGTCGCATGAGTATTTCTCACCGCTTGCTGTGTCCGAGTTCCGACAAGGAAGTGATCCAAACGCGCGATTGTCGCGGCGCAAACGACGCGCCGCAGCGCACGGCTCGCCCAGGTCCTTCACTCGGCAACGGACGCCTCGTTCAGGATGACAATTCTGCGGGCAGCATGAAAAAGGCGGAGCCGTGGCTCCGCCTGGTGTCGCCCGAAATTTTTCTCACTTTAATTTTACGGTTGACGGGTGATTGGAGGCGAGGGGAATCGTGAGAATGTCGGGGACGGTTTCCCGAAATGGGAAATCGATTCTTCTGCCGTCCCTACGGGACTCGGTTCCACTTTTCTCTGCTGACCCGGGGCTTACGCCCCGGGCTGTCGTATGCCGCCCCTTCGGGGCTCGAGTCTGGTGATGGCCCGATCTCGTCGTTGCACGGGAAGCGGAGGCCGATGCGGCCTCAGCGGCTGAAGCCGCGGTTCCCTTCTGTCGACGCCGGACGCGGCCCTGTGACGAGCGAAGGCGCGGTGACGAGGGGTCAGGCGATGACGTTGAGGAGGGCGTTCTCGATCTGATTGGCGGTGTTCAGGGTGGCGATGTTAGCCGCGTAGAGATTTTCGGCGGACATCAGGGCGACCATGCTGTCACTCAGCGAGACGGTGTCGACGCCGCTTCCAGTAAACGTTCCGCTGGACGAGCCGGTTCCGGCTACGGCCAGGTTGCTGGCGGCCGTGTTCGCCTGCGCATCTGCCTGCTGGAGGGCTTGCAGTACGACCGAGGTGATGTCCATACGGTGGCTATCGGCGGTAGCTCGAAAAACTTTAGGGCGGATTAGAGGATTCTAATCTCTGGAAAGGGCGGTGGCGATGGGTTGCACAGCTTAATAAGGAAGCGAGCCAGACGCGCGACTCGGCGGCGCCAAGAGCGCGCCGCAAACGCCCACCCCATCACGGCAAAGCCGGGCGTGTTGGGGACCCCGGTTCGCGCGGCTCGCCCGGATCCTTCGCTGCGCAAAGGACGCTTGCTCAGGATGACAAACTCCAGTTCTAGAATGCCAGGCCGAAGCCGATCGTCACCGACTGGTTGCGCCAGTTGTAGAGATTGCCGGGATTTCGGCTGGCGTCCCGGATGAACTTGAGATAGCGCGTAGAGTAGGTGGCCTTGAGGTACCATCGGCCGAAATCGTAGCCGGCGACGCCGCGCATGGTGTAACCGTGATCGAGCGGCGGAGGCGGATAGACGGATGCTGCCGAAATCTTGGTGCTGAACTTCGGACTGAATTCCGCCACGCCCTGGGCCTGCACGAAGGCATGATTGCTGGGGCCGAATTTATATCCGATGACAATGGGCAGTTCGAGCAGCCACATGTTGTCGCGCCCGAAGAGGACGCCATTCAGCGTGCCAGACGGCATGTAAAGCTTGCGAAACTGCGCGTGGAAGCCGGCGCTCAAACGATGGGGAAAGAGAAACTCGGGACCGCCGAAAAGGGCGAACTCGGTGGCGTGGGATGAGGTTTTTTCGGGGAGAATGACTTCACCGCCGACGACGATATTCGGAATGTCGTCTTTAGCACTGCCCTGAAGGATGATGGCCTGGCCATCGATGCCGGCCTCAGAGCCGCCTACGGCTTTGAGGGAACCGAATTGGTCGGAGGTTCCTCCGAGATCCATGCCGAGCATGACCCGCTGACAATCGGCGGGGATGGTAACCAAGAAACAGAAGAAGAAGATGAACAAGAACACAAGAACCGGGGCCTTGCGAAGCTTCATCAATTGTCCTTTCATCATTGCGTATGAGTGCGTTTGCAACCGCAGCCAAGCGGTGTGAAAAACGGTATTGCGTGCGCGGGATTACGCTGCACAGCGCATTGTTCGTCAGGGCAGGCATCGACCGATCGCTCGCCTGGCCGCCATTCCAATGTAGCAGTAATTCTCAGTGGGCAGTGTACACTCCCCCCACGACCGCGCGACAGTGGGCAGCCCGATTGAGTGATGGCTTGTTTATCTCTGATGCGTGCGATGGCTAAATTGGCTGTGTCGAGCCGATCGATCAGTATGGAGCAGTGTTGACGCGGGCAACAGAAAAGAGAAAGGCGGACAGATCTGCCCTGGCGAAGGGAGTGTCCGCCTCGATGAGAGAACCCTGCGAGACGAGGCTGACGAACGAGATGTTCGATAGCGAATCTAGGAGCCCTGTTTTTCGAAGACGAATTCCGCCTTCTTTGCGTTCATCTTCTGTTTGCGATATTCGCGGGCGACATCGCCGAGAGGCACCGGCTCGGAGACGGGGCCGAACTCCCAGAGCGGGCGCTCACCCGAATAAACGGTGTAGGTGTTGGGTCGGCCGCCGACCAGGGGCGATTCAGTGGCCATATCGTGCTGCTGGGCGTGCTGCGGATTGCCCGTCATCTGCAGTGGCTGGGCGTTGGGGCTGGCTGAACCTGCGAGCTGGCCGAAGGCTAACGCCGAGCAAAGAATGAACAGGACTAACATTGTGGTTTTCATAGCGTTTGGCACCTTGGTTTCACAGACCATAAGTGCAACCCCCATACCAACCCAGAGGCATTTAGATTCATGCAGTTACAGGCCATCCTTGAAGTGGGGCGCAATACTTTGCACATTTAGGGAATTGAGAGAAATCGGGCCGAAAACCGCGCTGGATGGGTGCTCTGGCGTGCTGCTGGGGCGCGAGAAGCGCTCGCGGGCGACGACACAATCCTGGTGGCGTTTGCGTGGGCCGCAGGTGCGGTTGTATGTTTCGGGTGCAGGCTCGGGACGGAGTGAGCGACATGACTGTGGGCAATCCTGAGGCGAAACGAAACGGCGCACGAATCGCGATGAAGCTGGCGGCCATGGTTACTGCGCTCCTGATCGCGGCGGCGTGTGCGATGGCACAGACCGATTGCTCCGCCGGCAACGGTGACCTTGACACGTCGCCGCCGAAGGATATTACGCCGGAGCAGATCGTCCAGAAATTTGCGGCGCAGGAAACGAAAGTCAAAGAAGCGCGC
>JASHPH010000139.1 GCA_030038255.1 Candidatus Sulfotelmatobacter sp.
ACGTGGTGGAGAAGGTGCGGGAGTTGGTGCAAGGCAAGGAACCGGTCGCCGTCGGCGAAGTCGCCGAGGACATCAAGCAGTTCGGGAAAGAGGACTAGGAACTGCATCGAACCGACCGCAGAAGAGAAGTTCAACGAACTGCTGGTGCGGTCGAACACTGGGCTGGGCGCGGAAAAGGCGATAGCGCACTAGAAGTCGGCTTCCGGCTTCGGGCCTCTGGCTCTGAAGCTCGACATTCGACCTCAGGCTTCAGCCGGCTCTGAGCGGGCTGGAGTCTGGGGTCTTTTTTTCGGCGCGAGGGTGCGGGCTTCCATTGTGCTAGATTGAGTCTTGCGGGCCCATAGCTCAACGGTTAGAGCAGCAGACTCATAATCTGTTGGTTCCAGGTTCAAATCCTGGTGGGCCCACCATGCCCACGCTGGCTTTCTTAGCAGAAGAGGTCCCTCGCTGCGCTCGGGATTTCGCCTGCGGGCTCCCGCTTCGCTCACGCCCGCAAGACGGCTCAAGTTCAAATCCTGGTGGGCCCACCATGCGTGGCGAGTATTTCGGGGCAGAAGCTCCTCGCAAAGAACGCTCGGGATTTCGGATTTCGGCAGGGCTCCCGGCTTCCCACCGCACCAGGGGAAAGCCGCGCGTGTTGGGGTCCCCGGCTTCGCTCCGCTCGCCTCACGCCTGCTGGGCGCCTCAAGTCTGCACATTACTACTGTGTTACAAAGCTGGCTCCCGTCGTTGACACCGTCCTAAGCCGGAAGTAAGGTGGCGTTAAGTTCTTCAGCGGAAACAGGGGAAATCAGGAGGCATGATGCGGTCGAAATTAGTTTCGGCGGCTGCGTTTTTGTGTATGGCCGGCGCTTTTGCTGCGGCGCAGGATCCCACCAAGGTCGAGCCCAAGCATTACAAGCTGGATTTTGAGAACGACAAGGTGCAGGTGGTTTCGGTTCACTACGGGCCGCATGAAAGATCCGTCCTGCACGAGCATCCGGGCGGCGTGGTCGTGGCGCTGACGGAGGCGCATTTGCGCTTTACCGACGAGAACGGCAAGACACGCGAAGTGTTTTCCAAGCCCGGCGAGGTGCGCTGGTATCCGCCGTTCAAGCACAAGGTGGAGAACCTGGGCGATACGACCTACGACGCGGTCTACATCGGGTTGAGGGGCAAGGTCGCGGCGGCCAACGAGGCCGACGGCGATACCGTTGCAGTGGATGAGGAAACGAAGAAGGTCATCGCGCAGTATTTGCGGACGGCGAAGTAGATCAACTGTCGGTAGTCAGTCCGTCCGGAGCAACCCTCAGGCGCTGAAGCGCGGCCAGGTATCGAACATCCGACCGGCACGACTGGAAGTTGTGCCCTTCCCGTTCGTTTCTCCGTCGACGCACGTGGCCTCTGTCGATACGTGTAAGATAATCCTTACATCACTACGCATTGAGGGAGTTATGGCGCACATCGTCTTCTGCGTGAAATTCAAGCGAGAAATGCCGGGGCTGGACGAGCCGCCCTTCGACAACGAACTGGGAAAGAAAGTCTACGATAATGTGTCCCAGGAAGCGTGGCGCATGTGGATGGAGCATTGCAAGATGCTGCTGAACGAGTACCGGCTGAATCCGGCGCGGCGCGAGGATCAGGAAGTGATCGTGAAGCAACTGGAAGCGTTTTTCTTCGGCGAGGGATCGGCGAAGCCGAAGGAGTACGTGCCGCCGACGCACTGAGCACGTTTTCCGTTCCACCCGCTCGCAAAGAACGCGACAAGGGCAACCCTGCGACGTAGGGTGTGGCAACCCCTTTTAATTGGCTCTAAGCCCCCTGCAGCAATGAATCTTTGAGGAAGGGCACCGCTCCGAGCATTAGGGCAACTGCCGGCGCTCCCGCCCAGATCAGAATTCCGAAGGCCAAGGTGGACGGATGGTGTAAGGCATACGCGTTGTTTGCGAAGAACACGCTGATCGGGATCACCACGCTACACACTACAAACATCGCGAGCGCGGGAAACGCGCCGGCCACGATGCGCGCGAATCGGGTTCCGCCACCACGGCGGGAGAGGAATGCTCCGAGCGCTCCGTACGGCACCTGGGCGAACAGCCACGTGATGTAGAACCAACGCGGCAGCCCGGAGATTAAGTGACTCGGCCGCAGGCTGATGTCGGTGAAGTAGAAGGAAGAATCGTGCACGAGCACGATCTCTTCGGCAAACATCAACAGGCTCGCCGCGGTGAGAGTGACGAATCCCGGCAGCCAGAGAGACCGGGTGCGCAGGTTCAGACGATTTGCTTCAGACGCAGCGGCGCAGAGCAGCAGAGCCATACATGCGACCCAGATGAGCCGTTGGAAAACGGCCGCGCGGTTCAAAAAGAGCAGGACCAGGCCGACGGCGAACAGAGTGGCGACCGTGGGCAACAAAATGGTTTTGGTGCGATGATTCATGGTGCCATCATTCATGGAATCCTCCTCAGATTTGGCGCGGGCGATCTCCGCCGCGAGGACGTGCCAATCGTCGACTTGTTCGAGAGCGAGCCGCAGCGCTTCTGTCTCACTTGACCGTCGAGCCCGAGCCTCTTCGTAGGCTTCCTCGAGGTGAGCGGCGAGTTCCGTGACGACATCTTGACTGCACGATCGGGATCCGGCCAGACTCTCGCGGACGAGCTGCGTCCAGTCAAGTTTCATCCCTTCAGGCATGGCTCACCCCCGCCAGGCTATCGATCGCCTGAAAGAACGAACGCCACTCCTCGCGCAGCGGCGCGAGCTGCTTGCGGCCAGCGGCGGTGAGGCGGTAATAACGGCGGTCGCGGCCAGCATGGTTCGCCTGCCAGTGGCCCTCGACCCAGCCGCGCTTCTCCATTTCGTAGAGCAGCGGATAGAGGGACGCGAGCGTGAATTGCAGCGCGCCGCCTGTGCGCTCGCCAATCTGGCGGGCGATTTCGAAGCCGTACAGCGGCTGCTCGGCGAGCAGCGACAGGATGGCGAGTTCGCCGCTGCCGCGCGCGATTTTCGAGCTGATGCGTTTGGTCATGTTCTCTTTCACAGCGATCGGTTTTCTTCCCAGCGACTCAAGGCTGCAATATAGGAATCCGATGTTCGGAGTATAGGATTCCTATATTCGACGGCAACGTTACGAAAGGCCAGTAAACCTGCTCAGCAGCGTTATTACGGTAGTTACCCTATGCACCAATTTTGATGCAATGTTAATCATCCAGTAACAATCCGCTGCCAGACTAGCAACATGGATCCGCATGTCTACAACACGCTGATCCTTTCGGACCTGCACCTGGGGGCGGAGACCAGCCACGCGCGGGAGGCCACGCGTGTGTTGAAGGAAAACCGTTTTGAGCGGCTGATTCTGCTGGGTGACATTTTCGCCGACCTCAACTTCGCGCGCCTGACCAAGGAGCACTGGAAGTTCCTGGGGTATATCCGGAAGCTGTCGAATCCGAAGCGCAAGATCGAGGTCGTGTGGGTTGAGGGCAATCACGACCATGGCCTGGCGAACATCATGTCGCACCTGGTGGGCGTGCGGGTTTATCGGCGCTATGAGTGGGTGTACCGCGGCTTGCGCCACATTGCCGTGCATGGACATCAGTTTGACGGCTTTCAGGTGAGCCGCGTGACAGTGAGCCGGGTGGGGACGTCGCTGTATCTGCTGCTGCAGAAGCTGGATTTCAAGAGCAAGCCGATCGCGCGAATGATTGACCGGCTGAACACGCGCTGGCTGCGCATGTCGCCGAAGGTGGCAGCGAGCGCGTTGTCGTATGCCCGGCATCACGGGGCGGACCGAATTTTCTGCGGGCACACGCACGAAGCGCTGCGCATGGAAAAAGACGGAATTGAGTACTACAACTCGGGGGGCTGGGTCGATTCCCGGCTGACCTATCTGACGATTGACGGAGAGGGGGTTCAGATCCATGACTACGTCGAGCACCCAGACGGGGAACGAGCTGACGATCGTGATTCCGGCCAAGAACGAGGCGAAGCTGATTCCGCGCTTGCTGACCTCGCTGACGACTCAGGACTACTCGAGGATGTCGAGTACGAGGGTGTTGGTCGCTGACGCGAATTCGACTGACGGCACGCCAGAAGTCGTTCTCAGCTTTCGCGACCGGCTGAACGTCAGCGTGATTCCCGGCGGGATGCCGTCGGTGGGGCGCAATCGCGGTGCGGCCGAGGCGGACACGCCGTACGTTTTGTTCCTCGACGCGGACATTGAACTGGCCGAGCCTTACCTGATTCGTCGTTGCATCGAGAACGCGCAGACGCGGCAGCTGCACCTCGTCACGACGAACATTTTGTGCCGCGAAGGAAACTGGGTGGACAAGCTGTTCTATCGCGGGAACGATTTCTTTCAGTATCTGTCGTGGGTGCATCGTCCGTTTGCCACGGGAATGTTCATGCTGTTTGACCTGAAGAAGTTCCGCGAACTGGGCGGATTCAACGAGCAGATTCACTATGCGGAAGATTACCGGCTGAGCCAGCTGATCGAACGCAGACGGTTTGCCATCGTGCGCGGCGGAGTTTACACGACCAATCGCCGCTTCCAGAGAATGGGACACCTCCGCGTGGGTTGGCTGTTCCTATGGACGGCGATGAACTTCTGGAACGAGAAACATTTCCTCCGCGATCACGATTATTGGGCGGAGCCGGGCGGGAGCCGGGGGCGCGCATAGGGAATAGGGTAGCAAGCCAGACGCGCCCTTCGGTCGCTTTCGCTCTCTCAGGGCAGGCTCTGGAACTGTACGCGGCTCGCCTAGGTCCCTCGACTCGGCAAAGTACGCCTCGCTCGGGATGACAGCCAGAGTTTAGTTTTGTACGTGGCCACAGAAAGCAGGATTCAGCCAACCAGCTGAATCCTGTTTTTTCTTGCGGCGTATTCTCTGTGAACCTCAGGGGCTGAAGCCCTGTCTTCTTTATTGCTACATTGCGGCGCGGCTTGAAGCCGCGCCCTTTCAAACCCTCTTATCAGCGCGCTTTAAAACCGCCTCGGCGGCACGCTGAAGGCGTGCCCTGATACGAATCCTGACTTCTGCCGAGACCGCCGGAGACGATTCTTCTAGAAGCGCAGAACCAGGCCGGTCGACAGGCGGAAGTTGTTCTGTGTCGTGCCGAAGAAGCGCGTGGTGACGTAGTCTCCCTCGAGGCGCAATGCGGCGATTCGAACGATTTTGTAGTCGAGTCCTCCGCCGACCGCAGTGGCGAATGAAGTGTTCGAGCCGAAAGCGTTCGTATTCATGTGCCCCACACCGATCTCGAATTCGCCGAAGGGCCGAAACTTGCCGACCGAAACGCCGACGCGCGGACCGAACATGACGTCGAATTCGTGGCCAGTTACATTGCCGCTCACCGGGCCGATGGGGCTGGTTAGAGTTATGCCTTCGGAGCCGTAATGGCCGCTGAAATCCGTTACTATGCCGAGGACCGGGAACAGCTTGCCTTCGAGCGAGGCTCGCCATCCATTCATGTTCACCCGATCTCCGCCGATGATGCCGAGCGCGGTGGAGTCGGCCGTCTGGTAAGAGTATCCGACGAAAACGTTGCCGGCGGTCGGGATCTGCGCGGCGGCAAGACCCGCGAGTGACAACAGCATGAATGCGATCACGATTGCTTTGCGCATGAATTTCCTCCTGTCTGCGCCGATAAACACACACTAGCGCAGAAAGTTGTTAGATGATTGAGGTCAGGAATTCGGCCAGTAAATATCGAGAGCCCTGCGACGCCTTCGGATGCCTCAAAACCGCCAGACAAGTCCGGTGGAGGCGCGGTAGTCGCTCTGATTGGCGCTTAGATAGTGAGTGTGAATGAAGTCGCCCTGCACTCGCCAGGCGAAGCTCTTAAAGGGAAGTTTGTAGTCGACGCCGCCGCCGAAGTCGATGGCGTAATGAGTGTAGAGGAAGTGGTTGGAGTTGAGCCGCTGCACTCCTCCCATGCCGTGAACAAACGGGTGCCATTTGCCCCAGGTTCCGGAGAGGCGCGGACCGAACAGGCCGTTGTATTGCGTAATGCCGGTGCGGTAGTAACCGCTGGCGTCAAGCACGAAGCCGAGGTGCGGAAGGCGGGCGAAAGGAAGGTCTTCAGCCGAACCGTTCCAGCCCTTAACGGACTGCGGAGTCGTCACGTCATAGAACTGGCCATACGAGACACCGGCGAAGACGTTGCCGCGGGCGAGTATCTGCGCCGACATCGGAATTGAGAAGAAGAGCAGCCCAACCAACGCCAGCACTACCACGGCAGCGGTCTTAGACAAGAATAATTCCTCCCCGGCAACGATGCCGGCAAAATGATCACTCGAGCCAATGAAATCCGTTAGATGCAGTGTACCGGATGGCCAAGATGTCCCGCTTAACAAAATTTGTTCCCGCGTGCCGAAGCGGGCGGATGCAGCGAAAATTTAACGAATTTTTATGATGCCAAACGGCCTCCACAAGCGTCTATCTATTAGCATGCAACTGATGTGGACAAATTGGCAAACGTGGGAACAGTGGCCGAGCCTGGCCGCTTCAGAACTGGGGAAGGAAGCGAAGTTGAAGCTGACTTTGGAAACGCGCAAGCAAGGCGACGTGATCATCGTGTGTTGCCAGGGCCGCATCGTGTATCGCGATGAGGCGGCCGCGCTCTCGCGGCTGATTGGCCACGTGCTGGTCGGCGAAGTGCTGGAGCAGACGAGCGGGATCGTGCTCGACCTGAGCGGCGTCAGTCGTATGGACGGTGCCGGGCTCGGCGAGCTTGCCTTTTTGCAAACGTGGGCTATGGGCAAGAGTGTGAGCCTGAAGTTTGCAGACCCCAATCCACTGGTGCGACATCTGCTCGGCCTGACCAATCTTGACCGTGTGCTCGAGGTGCATCCGTCTGTCGACGCGGCGTTGGATTCCTTCAGAGAACAACACGCCTGCGCCAGCTGCTAATTCTCTCGCTGAAAGCGGTAGCGCCCTCCCCGCTCTTTGGCCACGGCTTCAACAACCTTTAGAAATGCCCGCGCCGCGTGCGACAGGTTGGCATCCTTGCGGTAGATGATGCGCAACTTGCGCTTCAGTTCCAGCTCGCGCACGGGGATACGCACGAGCTCTCCGCGCGCGAGCTCGGTCTCGACACTGATTTCGGGCACGAGCGCCACCCCACTGCCCATGGCGACAAACTGCTTGATGGCCTGCAGCGTGGGCAGTTCCAGATCCATGTGCAGCGGAGTTTTGTGCGTTTTGAAGAGCTGAATCACTTTCTCGCGATAAGGCGACGACACAATGTGCGCCACAAACGACTCCGCACCCAATTGCCGGATGCTGATCTGCTTGGCTGATGCCAGCGGATGTTTCGGCGGTACGACAAAGACGAGCTCGTCGAGGTACACGACCACCGACTGCAAGCTGGCCTCCTGGGGCTCGTAGGAAATGACGCCGAATTCTACGCTGTAGCGCAAGACTTCGTCGGGGATGCGACTGCTCAGGGAGCGCTCGACAGTGATCTTGATCATGGGATGCAGGCGGCGAAATTCCGCCAGAACCGGTAGCACGTAGAGCACAGTAAATTCGTTAGCGGCGATGATTAGCTTGC
>JASHPH010000140.1 GCA_030038255.1 Candidatus Sulfotelmatobacter sp.
GATTGCATCATTCACGTCGTCTACAAAATGCGCGATGAGAACGATAACTCCGGAGTCTTCATCCGTATTCCAATCGAGCCGCGCGAAGAGTGGATGCCGGTGCACTACGGCTTCGAAGTCCAGATTGACAATCATCCGGAGACCTCCGGCGAGGATGAGTATCACGAGACCGCCATGCTTTACTCACTGACCAAGCCGCTGGTGAAGCACGCGTGGAAGCCGGGTCCGGAGTGGAACACGATGGATATCACACTGGATGGGCCGCGCACGATCGTTGTGCTCAACGGAATCAAAGTCACCGACTACAAGGACGGCGATCCGGTGCCGGAGCGCAAGTTCGATTTCGAGCCGCAACGAGGACCGCGCCCGAATTTCGGCTACATCGGCCTGCAGAATCACAGCGACGACGACATTGTCTTCTTCAAGGAAGTTGCCATCAAACCGCTGAAGAAGTGAGTAAGGAAGCGAGCCGAACGCGTGTTTTCTGCGTCGCGGCGTTGCTTAATAAAAGCTGCGCGACGCATCGCGCGGCTCACCCAGATCCTTCGCCGCGCAAAGAACGCGCTGCTCAGGATGACAACCTCAGACAGGAGAACGCGTGATGAAACGTCTTTTTTCGCGACGGGCATTCTTGCAGGGAAGCGCGGCCACCGCCGGAGTACTGGCGTCGAAGTCTATTCTTCTTGAGGCCCAGCCCCTGCCGCGCGCCGTCGCGCCCAGCGATCGCGTCCGCTTCGGCATCATTGGCGTCGGCATGCAGGGCTCCGGACTTCTGGCGGGGGCGATCACGCTCCCCGGCGTGGAGTGCGTGGCGGCCGCCGATTTATACGACGGGCGCCACACGCTCGCCAAAGAGATCACCGCGAACCCGAGCCTGCCCACGACGCGCCGCTACCAGGAGTTGCTCGACCGCAAGGACATCGACTGCATCGTGGCGGCGGTGCCCGATCACTGGCACAAGCGCGTGGTCGTTGACGCATGCAGCGCCGGCAAAGACATTTATTGCGAGAAACCCATGTCGCACACAGTGGCCGACGGATTCGCCATAGTCGAGGCTGCGCAGAAGAACAATCGCATCGTGCAGATCGGTTCGCAGCGCGTCAGTTCCCTGCTTTGCGCCAAGGCGCGCGAACTCTACCAGACGGGCGCGATTGGCGATGTTGAAATGGTGGAGCTCACGCTGGGCCGCAACGATCCGACCGGCGCCTGGGAGTACCCGCCGCCCTTCGATCTGTCTCCGGAAACGCTCGACTGGGACACGTGGCTCAACGACGCGCCGAAAATTCCCTTCAACAAATATCACTTCGCGCGCTGGCGCTGCTGGAAGGCTTACGGCACGGGCGTAGCGGGCGATCTGATGGTGCATCTCATCAGCGGCATGCTGGCCACGCTGGGTTGGAACGAAGTGCCGCGCTCGGCGACCGCGCTCGGCGGCATCTTCCGCTTCAACGACGGACGCGATATGCCCGACTTCCACACCGTGCTCTTCGACTATCACGGCATTCCGGTTTACGTACGCCTCGATCTGGGCTGTGAAACGCCGGAACTGGCGCGGTTTATGGGGCCGAGGGGAATTCTCGACGCCGGCGAGTACGATCTGCGCCATTCTCCCCAGGTGGGCGTCGATACCGATCCCAGCTACTACAGCTCGGGATTTCCCGCGAAGATGCGGGAAGAATACTTCAAGCTATGGCATGCCGAACACGATCCCACGCTGGGCAAAGAGCCCACGCACGAGGACACGATTTATCACGGACACGACTGGGACGACATGCGCCCGCATCTGAACGTATTTTTCCAGTCGGTGAAGTCGCGCAAGCCGGTGACGGAAGATGCAGTTTTCGGCAACAATGCAGCCATTGCCTGTCACATGGCGAACGAATCGTATTTCCGTAGGAAAACTGTCACCTGGGACGAGGCTTCGAAAACGATCAGATCGTAGCTAACGTCTGGAGCCGCGCCGGGCCTCGTGTTAGCCTTCTCGACGCTGAGGAGGTCCCATGGTGAAGATCGCGACGGTGCCAAGTTCCGAAGCCCCTCGGGTGATGGCGGAGGCCTTCGCCGTTAACGATCGCATGAACCAGCTCATCCTCGAACATCTCGACCCACGCGCATGGCGAGCCAAACCGCCCGGGGTCATGGGAGGACGCACCATCGCCGCAATCTTCGCGCACGTGCACAACATTCGCCGCAAGTGGCTCAGGCTCTCCGCCCCGCACCTGAAGTTGACCGCGCCGCTGGATCGATCGCGCTGCACTCCGCGGCAGGCCAAGGCCGCGCTGTCGGAAAGCTCGGCACGATCCTGCGAGATGCTCGCCGATGCACTCGCGAATCCTCGCAGCCGCATCAGGCAGTTCCGCCGCGATGGCTGGGCGCGTCCGTGGACGCCCGGCACAGCCATGTTTGCCTACATGATTACTCACGACGCTCACCATCGCGGTCAGGTCTGCTGGCTCGCACGCGAACTCGGGTTTCCGCTGCCTGAGAAGGCGGCCTACACCATGTGGAACTGGGAAAAGTTGTGGAAGGATTGCGGCTTCACCCGCCCGCGGTGAGTTGAGAGGTTTGATCGCGGAGAATCGATTCGAACCATCGACCTCTTCCGTGTCAACCTGCCACCGACAGGAAGCAGGAATTACTGCTTCCCGAGTGTACTCGCAGCGT
Source organism: Candidatus Sulfotelmatobacter sp. (assembly GCA_030038255.1). Lineage (GTDB taxonomy): Bacteria > Acidobacteriota > Terriglobia > Terriglobales > Acidobacteriaceae > Sulfotelmatobacter. Next base: position 2,665 of record JASHPH010000140.1, read on the forward strand.
CCTCGATCAACGCGGCGACTTCCTTCGGATGCGAAATGTATATGCGTTTGGTAGCGGCCACGTCATCTTTGAACGACGTTTCAGGTTGCTGGACGATGCTGACACTGTAACCGTCCTTTACGAGGATGTCGTGAACGCCCTTCCAGCCCGAACCATCCGCCCAAGCGCCGTGAACCAGAACGATATTCCGAACCCGGTGCTCATTGCTCTGTGCTGACAGGATGCAAGAGGTCAACAGAAACAAAATGTAAAAGGTGTGAGATATTCGCTGCGCCGCTCTCGTCGCCATCATCGCTCTTGTCATGGTGTCTCCTTTGGCGATTGATCATAACCCAATCACTTAGCGATGACAGCTAGGAGGACGAGGAAGTGAAAAGTATGGTAGGCCCGAATGGATTCGAACCATCGACCTCTTCCGTGTCAAAAATTAAGTCAATTACCTAAACCCTTTTAGCTCCCTTGGTTTCCGCATCATTACGCCCCTGAAAAACCCCGAAAATTGCTTAGTTTTGGTGACGAGTCGGTCCAGGCCAAGCGGTGCCAGTCCATGTTTCCGAACGGGATGCGCCCCGTGCGTGCTCGTCCCGCTCAGGTGTGAGACTCCAGGGTCAATGCATTATGAAAGAGCGCCCTGCTTCAGAAGGTTGAAGCAGATGGTGAGGCGCCGCCTGCGCTCCGCTGCGCGGTGCAGGGCTTCGCTCCGCTACGGCGGCGCGAGTACAACAGGTCCCCTGAGGT
>JASHPH010000141.1 GCA_030038255.1 Candidatus Sulfotelmatobacter sp.
CAAACCCACATTCAAAACCCATAGCTCCCGATGAGGCTTCCTTCAAGTCGCTGTATCTGAAGCGCCCGTCCAGAGCACCTCAGCGCACACCTTTCCACGCGTGGGCGCTTCAGATACAGCACTAAGACTTCTGGCCCCTGATGCGCGGTTGAGCGTTCCTCGGATTTGTTCCTGGCGTAGGACTACAGCAATCGTGGCATCAGGAGCAGAGAGCAGAGGGATTCTGCTCCAGCGCTGTGTGCCCGCTGATACCGATAGAGAGTCGGAGGGCAGTATACTTCTTCGGGCCCCAGGTATCTTCCATTCTTCCCCCTAAAGTTGCCGTCCCTGCAACTACAGTTGCCACAGGGGGCACCTTTTCCACAGTCCCCTCTTGTTCGGGATCTCAATCCCGTTCTTTCCGCCGATCTGCAAGGACTTTTCACGCAGCATTAATCCTTGCGTAATGCGCCGTTAACAGGTTTTGATTACAATTCTGTCATTTTCCAAAACAGACGGACCTGCTGGCACGACAGACACTCGAGGGGTGAACAAATGAAGCAAACTGACAGGTCATTACTTCTCCTTCTTAGCCGCAACGGAAACAGGCGGCCGGTCGCGACAATTCTGACGCCCGCTCGTCTGGCGAGTTGTGTTGTTGCGTTTGTTCTGGCCACCGACATCTTGCTGACGGCACAGAACGTAGTTTTGACCGGGGCGATCGGGGGGCGGGTGACCGATGGCAGTGGGGCGATCGTGCCGGGAGCCACGATCACTCTGCGGAATCTCGCGACCGGGGTTCAACAATCCACGGAAAGCAATCACGCCGGTCTCTACCAATTTCCGGCGCTCGTTCCCGGCATGTACTCCATAAGAGGGAGCCTCAAGGGATTTCGCGACGTGGAGACCCAGGTCCGAGTGTTGGTCGGGAACACGTCGTCGCAGGACATTACGCTGCAGGTGGGAACGAGCGTGGACACGGTTCGCGTAGAAGGAACGACGCCGTTGTTGCGGCCGGCCGAGTCTTCGGCCAGCACGGTGCTGGATCGGTCGCTGATCGACGATTTGCCGCTCAACGGACGCAAGTACACGAACTTCATGACGCTGACGCCGAACACCAGCTACGACGGCGATACCGGTCTGGTAAGCATTGCCGGTCAGCAGGGCGGAGAAGATTCAGGATACGCCAACGGAAATGGGTCCACCTATTTCACCGTGGATGGCAGCAATGCCACCAACAACTACTTCTCCGATATCATCGGCCGCAATCGCATCCCGTATTTGTTTGGCGAAGATTCGATCCAGGAGTTCCAGGTTTCGGTGAGCCCGTATTCGGCCATCTACGGCGGCGGCGCCGGCTTCGTAAACTCGGTGACGAGGTCGGGCAGCAATGCATTCCATGGGAGCGCGTTCTACTACAACCGCAACTCGGTATTCGGAGCCAATGACCAACTGGATGAATTCGCTGGCAACCCGAAGCCCAATGACTCGCTGCAACAATTCGGTGTCGGACTGGGCGGACCGATCAAGCGCAGCCGCGCCTGGTTCTTTGTGGACTACGAGCAGCAACTGCGCAGCTTTCCGATTTCGGTCATCAACCAGGATCTGACAACGAACTCCTCGAACCTGGGCGCTTTTGTGCTGGCGAATTTTTTCCCGTCCTCGGTGACCACGGCACCAACCCTGCCTCCGCCCAACGGACCTTTGCCAGTGCCGAATCTCGATACCACACCCCAGCTCCCCGGCGATCCGTATTACCAGATCTACCTCCAGCAAATCTCGAATACCATTAACGCGCTGAACTCCAACCTGGGAGTCAAATCCAGAAAGGGCAACGATTGGGTGATTACGCCCCGGCTGGACTTTCAGGCCAGCAATCGCGACAGCTTGTTCCTCACCTTCAATATCAACCGCTTCAACTCCCCTGGCGGCGTCATCCTCGACCCGACGGTCGGTAACTACGGAACGCAGAGTCTGGCCAACGCTTATGTCCGCACCTACCAGGCCACGCTGGGATGGACGCACACCTTCTCTCCGAACCTGCTGAACGAATTTCATGCGAGCACGTCGCAAGATAATGAAATTGCGACTCCAACCGGGCTGGCCCCTAGCACTCCCACGATCTATCTAGCAAGTCCTGCTCCGTTCATTATGGGAAACAACGCGTTTTCCATCGGAAGGATTTTTGAGAGGCAATACTCACTTGCTGATCGTATAGACGTTGTGATGGGCAAGCATACGTTGCAATTCGGTTTCGATTTCAACCGTACCTGGGACGCAGACACTGACGATGGCGGCGCCGATCCGAACGAGGCTATCGATTTCGGTTCTCCGCTCGGCTTGTATGAATTTTCGAATCTGCAGGATCTTGCGCTTGGCGAATACAGCACTTTCAGCCAGGCCTTCGGAAACCCGACCTTTGCCTTCGCTGTTCCCTATTACGGTTTCTACGCGCAGGATACGTATCGCGCGCTACCGCATCTGACGCTGGAGATGGGCCTGCGGGAAGATTTTCAGGTCTATCCTCAGCCGCAGGAAAATCCGGCGTTGCCGCTCACGGGGCAATATCCGAATCAATTCCAGCGCCTGGCGCCGCGCTTCGGATTCGCCTGGCAGCCGGTGAAGAAGACGGTGGTGCGCGGCGGATTCGGTCTGTTCTACACCAACATGAACGGCCTGAATTACCGCAATGCCGTAATTTCGAATGGGCTCACCTCGCAACAGTTTTCGATCAGCGTCAGCCCAACCGGCGCTCCACCGAATCAACAAAGCCCGACCTTCCCGAGCATTTTTCCGGCGAATTCCTCGTTCCAGGCGCCACTCGATATCTCCCTGGTTTCGCCGCATTTCCGGGCGCCGTACATTCAGCAAGGCAGTTTGCAGATCGAGCGGGAGCTGGGTGAGTACACTACCTTGAGCATCGGCACGATGTGGAACCACGGTGTACATATTCTCTCGGGCAGCGCCTACGATCTGAACTTGCATCCGTTGACGGGCACGACGACCTACATCGTGTGTCCTCCGGGAACGGTGATTCCTCCGGGAACCATGACCGCGCCATGCACGGGACCCAGTTATACATTGCCGACCATGGATGTCGGCTTGCTCACGGACGGCTACCTCAACCCCAATCTCGGGCAGATTAACGAGCTGATCAGTTCGGCGCAAAATTATTACAACTCGTTGTTTGTGCAACTGCAGCGGCGCATGACGCGCGGGCTGTCTTTGCAGGCGTCGTATACGTTTGCCAAAAGCATCATGCTCGACGGCATGGACTTCAATAATCAGTTCGATTTCAGCAACACGCATGCTCCTTCGCTGCTCGACGAGCGGCATCGCATTACGTTTGCTGCGGTCTACCACCCGCGTCTCGAACAGTATGTGGGTCCGGGCACGGCGCGGACTTTGCTTTCCGGCTGGACGCTAAGCAGCGTGATGGAATTCTCTTCCGGGCGTCCGTACGCGGGGCTGTTGAGTCCGGCTTGCACAAGCATGAGCGGCGTTCTGGATTTCAGCGATTGCACGGGCGCGGACGACAACCTCAACGACACTGCATTCCTCCAGGACACCGCCAATACCGCCGGCGGCATCAACGGCGCTGGCCCCACTCCCGGCATCGGGCTGAATTCTTTCTACGGGCCGTGGCTGGAGCGGATCGATCTCGGCCTGGCCCGAAGATTTGCCATCCGCGAAGGCAAGGAACTCGAACTGCAAGTACAGGCCTTCAATCTGTTCAACCATCCCAACTACTACGTACAAAACGGCGACGGCATCAACCAATTGCAATACAACCCGATCGGCACGCAACAAGGACAGTACCCTTGCGGCGACGGCGTCTCAGTCAATCAAACCTGCTTCCTGGTGCCCAACTCGGGACCGGGAAACTTCGGAGCCCTGCAGGAAATCAGTCCCAACGGACTGCCGCGCGTGTTGCAATTCTCGGCGCGGTTTACGTTCTAGACCGATTTCCACTTTGCGTTGAAGCACGCGTCTCGGACTTTCTGCGAGCGCGGGTGCAGGTGTCTATGAAGATCCTGATCATCGAAGATGAGATCAAGACGGCCAAGTTCCTCAAGAAGGGGCTTGTCGAGGCAGGTTATGTCGTCGACGTGGCATTCGACGGTTTCGACGGGCTGCATCTGGCTCAGGAGGCGCAGATTGATCTGCTGATTCTGGACATCATGCTTCCGAGCATGGACGGCTGGCAGATTCTGACCCGGTTGCGCCAGGCGGGCCGGCATATTCCGGTGCTGATTCTGACGGCTCGCGATGCAGTCACCGAACGGGTAAGAGGGTTCGAGCTGGGCGCGGACGATTATCTGGTGAAGCCCTTCGCCTTTTCTGAATTGCTGGCGCGGGTGCGATCGCTGCTGCGCCGACGCCCGCCGCGAACGCAAGAAACCATCCGCCTGGGGGACCTGGAGATCGATCTGTTGCGCCAGCGCGCCACGCGCGCCGGCCGGCGGCTGGAATTGACCTCCAAGGAATTTCTGCTTTTGTCACTACTGGCGCGCCGCTCGGGTGAAGTGCTGTCGCGTACGTTGATCGCCGAGGCCGTCTGGGACATGAACTTCGACAGTGACACCAACGTTGTGGATGTCAACGTGCGAAGGCTCCGCAGCAAGGTGGACGAGCCTTTCCCGCTGAAATTGATCCACACCGTTCGGGGCGCAGGCTATGTCTTGGAGTCCAATCAGTAGCATGCGGCACGCGCGCTTCTGGGGGACTCTGGCTTTCCGCCTAACCGCCGGATACGTGCTCGCCGGTCTATCGCTAGTCTTTTTGGCGACTGCCGGCCTTTATTTTGTGCTCGTCACAGAATTAGAGAGAAACACGGATCTCTTCCTCGCCGACAAATTGCATGTCCTGCGAACCATGCTGAGGGAGCGCCCCAACGACTGGGACGCCCTGCGCGAGGAAATCGAACTGGAATCGGCCGCGCGGCGATACGAGCACTTCTACATCCGGCTGTTGGACGAACGAAACGCGCCGCTTCTGACCACGCCCGGCCTGGCCGAGGAATTGGACCTCCGGGAATTTTCGCGTCAAGTGCAAGACGCGCCCGAACACGCGGTGGCGATGAAAGGAAGACACTGGCAATCCTTTCGCGTGACCAGCGCGACCGCGCCGGTCGGGTTTCCTCCAACCCATACCGACACCATTCAGATTGCGATCGATGTCTCCCAGGAAGAGGAATTGCTGGCACGCTACCGGAGCTGGTTCTGGGCCATCCTGCTGGGAACGTTCGCCATCTTTCCGTGGATCGGATATCGCATCGCACGCCACGGTATTCGTCCGGTGGAGGAAATGGCGACCACCGCCCGGCACATCAGTTCGACGAACCTGCACGAGCGCATTCTTCCCGAAGGCTATCCCTCAGAACTCGCGTCCCTGGCCGACACGTTCAACAAAATGCTCGACCGCCTGGAAGAATCCTTCGAGCGAATCTCCCGATTCTCGGCCGACATTGCCCACGACTTGCGGACTCCGGTGAACAACATCCGCGGCGAGGCCGAAGTGGCCTTGGCCCGCGCACGAACTGTTGAGGAATATCGCGATGTCCTCGGGTCCTGCCTGGAGGAAACCGTCCGCTTATCCGGCCTGATCGGCGACCTCTTGTTTCTCGCTCGCGCCGAAAGCCCCCTGGCTCATTTGCACCGGGAACGCGTTGACATCTCCGAATTGCTGAGCGGAGTGAGGGAATACTATGAAGCCACTGCCGCCGACAGCGGCGTTTCCCTCATTACCGCCGCGCCCCCCGGACAGGTCATCGCCGAAGTGGACCGCATGCTGGTTCAACGCGCCGTCGGCAACCTGGTTTCCAACGCTCTGGCTCATACACCGGCCGGCGGATCGGTCGTGCTCGGAGCCAATTCGGAAGTTGCCAAGATTAGAATCGAAGTCGCCGACACCGGTGTCGGCATTCCACCCGAGGCGCTGCCCAGAGTGTTCGACCGCTTTTTCCGCGTCGATAGTTCGCGTTCCCAGACTTCCGGCGGAACGGGTTTGGGACTGGCCATTGTGCAAAGCATCATGCTGCTGCACGGGGGCAATGTGGAAATCGCCAGCCAACTCGGACAAGGCACTCGCGTGACTCTTCGCATGCCTACCTCTGCTCCAAGGTAAGAAAACAAGATAAGAAGTAAACACGAGGAACTGCATGACAAAAATGTAATCTCCGTGTCGTCTTGGCGTCCTTCTCGCCCCTCTAGACTGGCCGCGCTGGTGCATCCGCGGATGCACCACGTGTGTTTTGCAAACCGCAGGAGGAACCCGGGACAATAACCTTCGCGCCGGTGGCGGAGCGGGTTCAGGTTTGGTGGGAATTTTGCGTTTGAAGCGTGCACAAAAAACCCTCTCCCCGATCATCGGGGAGAGGGCTGTTGCGGTCGGAACGTGCTCTAATCGTCGTCGTCAGCCTTGATAGGCGCCGGGCGATTGAATTCGCTCGGGGGACGAACCGTGCTCTCGCCGGGATAGGGCCGCATAAACGCGGTGGACATGTACCAGTTCAGATGGTTGACAGTGTCCGGGTCTTCGGAGTCGGGCGTGGTCAGCTTGCCGGCGAAGATCTCCGCCTTTTTCTGAAGCCAAGCCGCCCTCAGGGCCCTCATCTTAGCGCTGCCCGTTGCGTCGGCTGCGTTCGATGTAACGCCCTCGGTCAGCGGGACCTGGTTCGGGACGTGGGTCCACGGCAGGAAGTTATCCGGGGGCGGCGTCCCCACGACGAAATCCGTCCTCATCGGCGACGCCGTGAGGTCGAATTGGTTCATGGGCGGCAGACCGAGGATTTGCTCGATCGTCCGAGTGATGTTGACCTGCGTGTAGTAGGTGTTGTCGGTGGGGCCGTACTGCACGGCGTACGGGCTGACGACATAGCCGGGGCTGCGATGACCGTCGATGTGGTCGACGCCGTTCTGCGCGTCGTCTTCCTCTAGAAAGATCGCCGACGTGGACCACACGTTGCTGTGGCTGATGTAGTCGATAATGCGCCCAATGGCCAGGTCATTATCGGCTTGCTCGGCCTGCGGGACCGGCGGGCCGCCGGTGTGGTCGCACATGATCCACAGGATGCTCAGCGCGGGTACCGTACCGTTCGCGACGTCGTTGTTGAAGTCCTGCACCCACAGATCGACGCGGAACTGGTCAGGGATGCCCAGATCAAACTGCGGGAAGTTGGTGATGAGGTGCTGATACACGGCCGGGAGAGAGGACTCTGCCTGGACCGTGTTCTGAAAGTACAGCGTCGTCTCGCCCGGGACCCCAGGTGGAGCGCAACCAGGCCCTCCCTCGAAGCACTGCGAGTCGGCGTAAAAGTCGCTCCAGCTCGGCTCGCTGGTCGACCCGTTCGGCTGCAGGAACGTGTCGTTCTCGACGTATTCGCCGTAGAGCTTCACCGACAGACCGGCGGCCGCCGCTTCCGAGAACAGGAAGCCCTTGTTCTGATAGGCCAGTGCATCGCCGGCGTTCCCGCCTGGATAGCTGCGGATCCAGTCAGGCGACTGGATGTCGTCGGCGTAAGGCGCCATGCCTTCGGTGATCCACTGGTGGCCGTCAGCCGACTGGCGGCTCGGGTCGTAGAAGTTATCGAGGAGTGGGAAGCGCTGCACCAGCGCGTGCGCGTTCGGCGTGACCGGGGTGCCGCCGGCTGCGGAGCCGTCGCCGAACACCGCCAACGAGGGATCGCCGTTGCCGGCGGCCACGTCGCCCAGGATCTGATCATAGGTGCGGTTTTCACGGATGATCAGGAACACGTGCTGGATCAGCGATGGATCGCCGATCTTGGCCGGGATTGCGACCGGAGGAGTACGCGGGGAGCCACCGGCGGCAGACTTGATATTTGGCGTTCGATTCCAGTGGTTGTTGTCGAAGACCTGGGTCGTCATCGTCGCCAAGGTCGTGCTGTTCGGCACGGGGACGATGCTGACGGTACCGTTGTCCTGGTGGGTGTTGTAGTCGCAGACGCCGTAGTCGCACTCAAACGAATCACGCGTGCCGATGCCCTTGTCGTTAGCAACGATGAGCACGTTAGCGAGCGAGTCCAGCACGACCGAGCTCGGCGCATAGGCTACCGGGATCATGCCTAAGACGGGATTCGCCACGCCGGGATTCAGGTCGACCACCGCGATCGCGTTGGCATTGTAAAGCGCGACGTAGGCAGTGCCGGTCTTGGCATTGACGGCGATCGAGTTTGGCGCGGCGCCATAGGCCGGTTGGCCTGCGCCAGGCACTCCGATCGGCAGCCCAACGCTGATCGTCCGCGCCACAGCGTTGGTGGCCGTGTCGATCACCGAGATGGTGTCGCTATAGGTATTGGCGACCAACAGGTACGGTCCGTAGAAGGCCATCCCGGTCGGGTGCAGACCGGTGGAGATGGTATCAGTGACCGTCATCGAGCCCAGATCAACCACAGAAACGGTGCCGGTGATCGCGGCGCCTACCACAGGGTCGGCGACGATTTCAGTGCCGGCGGAGTTGATCTGGAAGTCCGCCTCCGTAGCCGCCCGGCCTCCCTCGTTGCTGACGTAGGCGGTCGTGCCGTTGCTGTTGATCACGATGCTATGCGGCGCGTTGCCGACGCGGATCTGCGTACCCTGCGTCGGCGGGTTCGCGGTCAGGTCGATCTGGGTGAGCGTATCGTTCTGGTTCAGCAGGGCATAGGCGCTGCTGCCATCCTTTGTGAGGGCGACGCCGCCAGGATAAGAAGTCCACGGAGAATAGAACGAGCCGCAGGGGTTGTCATAAGACGCCGGAGGGCTGTTCGGAAAGCAGGTGATGAAGGAATTGTTCGGCGCTACGTAGACCTGGGCGTCGTCTGACAGCAAGCCCTGTGCATTGACGTTGGCGATGGTGACATTGCTACTGTCCTGGCTGAACACCAGGTGCTTGCCGTCCGCCGAATAGGCTATGCCGCTATAGCTGCCGCTCGGATCGAGTCCGAATGTGACGTAGTTCTCCAGGACAACGCCAGTGTTGATGTCGAACACCTCGACGGCTCCGTTGCCATCGGATGTCGACGTGCCCATGGTGAGGACGGCAGCGGTGTGAGTGTTGAGATTGGGGTTCAGCGCGATGGCCTTCGCGCGGACGCGGATGCCGAGGTTCACTTGGGTGCCGGCTGGGGTGATGATCTGGCCGTCGCCGACGACCCACGAGCCGTTCGGCTGCGGGCCGGTGTGGTACGTCGGGTACAAATCGGACTGAGCGGCGGCGAGCCCCGCACAACCCAACCCTGTTGCCACCAGGTTGACGAGGGGACGCAGATGCTTGGTCCGAGACTTATTTCGAAACTTGTTTCGCGATTTTCGGGACATGGACAGTCTCCTCCCTGGACTTTTTTCTTGCTCTACCCAGGGAGCGGAAGTCTAGCGACGCAAGGCTGACAGCAGGATGACGGCAAGATTACAGTTTTGTAATGTTGTGGAGGAAGGCAGCAGATCGTGAGCGCTGATTGCGACACTCGGGCATGGTAGCCTTGGCATCATGTCCTCTAGGTGACTACGGAGCGAAAGAGCCCATATGCCGTGCAGTAGAAGTTTCTGGACCCCTTGCACAGTTCTAATGACGGCAGTTGTCGCGATGGTTTTAGCCACCGGTGCGTATCCGTGCAAGCGCACTACTCCAGTGTCGAATGTCGAAATGGTCACGCAAGCCGATGCGATCGTCCGCGTCATCGCCGTGGGTCCCAACGGATACCAAGCCGTTGTGTATCCTAGCGGCTGGCGCTGTCGCGGCTTCAGCCCAATCACGATCAGGTGATACTTGCGTCCAGTCTTGACCCGTCGTCGACGAGTGCGCGCAGGGACCCCAGCCAGGGTTCGTAGCGTCGCCAGCGCGCGACGGAGGTGCGATAGATCGGCTGCCGGGCTTGCCACTTGCTGGGGGTCCTTACAGCCCGCGGATTGCTTTCGGGCCGCAGGCACGCGTCGTGCCACGCCAGGCCGCAGGCCGCGATGATCCGGCGGATGATTGGTTCGGGCGCGGTGGTCAGTTCCTCGTAGTCGACCTCGATGAAGCGATCCGCCGGCAGCACGCTCCGCCAATGGTCGATGAGCCGCCGGTAGCCGCGGAAATACGCGACCAGTTCGGCACCTCCGGTGGGAAAGGCCAGGCCCGGACGGAAATGAGTTTGATGGATCGACAGCGCCGTATCGACTGCAGAGCGGCGGCAATGGATGATGGTTGCGCGCGGGAATGCCACGTGGATCAGCCCGGCCCAGAGGAAGTTGAACGGCATCTTGTCGGTCACTCGCGCCGCCTTCGGCGCGAGCGCACGCAGCACACCGAGATAGTCTGCCGCCGCCTTGGCCAAGAACTCCGAGACGACGAATGGCTTCTCGTTCCCAGTTGCGCCGGAGCGGTGCCACTCCGCCCCGCGCTGGTTCCAGAATTGCAGCTCGCCGCCGGCCCCGACCTCGGGATGCATGGAGACGATCTGCTCGACCAGAGTTGTGCCGGACCGCGGCATGCCGATGATCAGTACCGGCGTCGCATCCGAGCTGCCGAGTTCGGGCGCTCGCGCGATCAATTCAGGTGTGCAGCGCGCAATGAGGCGGTCGACCTCGGTGGAGAACGCCGCCGAGTCGAACGATCCACAGCCCCGGCGCACGGCATCTGCGGCGTCGAAATGCTGCATGGCCAAGCTGTAGTCGCCAAGATCCTCCGCGGCCTTGCCAATCGCCAGGTGAAGCCGCAAGCGCTGTCCCGCTTCCAACCCCGACGTGGCCAGGGCGGCTTGCATCTCCTGAATCAGATCGCCGTCCTCGCTTGTGACGCGGCGACACCGGACCAGATCGTAGTAGCTTCCCGCCAGCAGCGGCGCGATCGCGATCGCGCGTTCGAAGCATGCGCGAGCCTCGTCGAAACGGCCGAAGTCAGAAAGCAGATTGCCCAGCAAATCATACGCCATGGCGTTCCTCGGATCGGCCACGAGCGTCTCTCGCAATGCCTGTTCGGCTTCCTGATTGCGATCCTCGGTAATCAGCGCCCGCGCGTTGCCAAGGCGGCCGAAGCTAGTCCCACCACCGGTTTCCGCCGCGCGGCGGAAACAGCCGATCGCCTCGTTGCGATGGCCCAGTGTGTAGAACAGGGCGCCGCCGCGAAACCACGCCTCGGTCAGGGACGGGAGCAGCCTAGTGGCGCGGTCGTACGCAGCGAGTGCCTCGCCGATGTTGCCCAGCTTCTCCAAGGCGATTCCCAGGCGGAAATATGCATCGGTATAGTGTGGGTCGCTCGTGATGGCCCGCTGCAATGCCGCGATGGCATCCGGTACGCGGCCGACCTCGAGGCAGGCGAGGCCGAGATCGTGCTGGATGATGGCATTGGACGGCTGCAGCAGCGCTGCATCGCGCAACGGCGCGATCGCATCGGCTGGTCGCCCCGCCCTAAGCAACTTAGTGGCTAACGCAAGCAAAGGCGCCACCTGCTGCGACGCGGCTGGGTTTGGAGATTGGGACATAACGCGAACCTAGCGTGGAATCTGTAGCGCGGCCATCGGAATCGGCGGCGCAATTGTCACCCTACCATGATCTGCCAAAGAAGGAGAATCTTGCGGTCGGCCATTCTGGACGCGATCGAACGAGCGGCCGTGAGCGGCCCTTCAGGCAGATATCCGTTTTTCGAACGGCCGCTTCAGGTTCCAGCAGTTCGGAAACAAGATACGGTCGCCCGCCAGTCTCTTGGCGCTTTGCTGCCAGTCAGGACCGGAGGCCATATTGGAGACGCCGATAAGTGCCCCACGAGCGAAGAGGACTGACAAGAACATTAAAGATCCGCGAATCGCCGCGTCCGGTCCGGTCATCGAAATAACGAAGCATGACCAGATTATCCATCGCAATCGAACCGAGCATGGCTGAGAACCGCCAGCCTCTAACCAACCGCTATGAAGCGCTTCTCCGTGCCTCGCGCGCGATTAACGCTCACCGGGAACCGGCGTCGCTGTTCCGGGCTCTCGCGAGCGAACTTCGGCAGGCGGTGACGTTCGACTTCATCGGCTTGTTTCTTTACGACGAATTGCTGAACAGAATCGAGATGCCCGTGCTGGAAGTGGTGAATGGCGTTGGGTTGGCCCTTCCTGCAGACCTTTGTGCCGAGGACACGATCACTTGGTGGGTGTATCACAATCAAAAGCCGGTGGTGATCTCGTCACCGAACGACGAGACTCGCTTCGCCCGGATCATGGATCTTTACCGGCAATATGGCGTCGGGTCCGCCGTCGTGCTGCCGTTGACCACAGCGCATCGAAAGCTCGGTGGACTCGCGTTTGGATCTCAGCAGCCCAACGCCTATTCGGAAGACGAAGTCGAGTATCTCCGCGCCGTCGGCGACCAGGTTGCCCTGGCGCTCGATAACGCATTCCGTGAGGAGGAACAACGCCGCAGCGAAACGTTTCTTGTTGAAGGGGAGAAGCTGAGCCGCACCGGCAGTTGGCTGTGGAGGCCGTCCAGGAACGAGCTTCGCTGGTCGGCACAACACTACCGGCTTTTCGGGCTCGACCCCAATGAGGCCAAACCGTCGCTTGAATTGTTCTGGCAGCATGTTCATCCCGATGACCGGACACAGCTCCAACAAATCGTCGAGCAAGCTCTTCGCAACAAGAATGACTTTGACCACGAATTCCGCGTCATCTCGAAGGATGGGTTGACACGGCATGTTCACGGAATCGGCCACGCGGTCGTGGATGAAGCCGGCGAACTGGTCGAGTTCATCGGCACGATGATGGATGTCAGCGACCGCAAACGAATAGAAGAGGACCTGCGAATCCAGAAAGCTCACTTCGAAAAGCTCTTTGAACTGGCGCCGCAAGCGATTGTCTTGCGTGATACTGAGAATCGAGTCATCAGAGCGAATCAGGAATTCACCAGGCTGTTCGGTTACACGGTGGAAGAGGCGATTGGGAAGAATATCAACGACTTGATTGTGCCCAGCGAACTATGCTGCGAAGCGGACGAGTTGATGGACGCGCTCAAGCGAGGCGAACGGGTCAATGCGGAATCCGTTCGCCGGCGAAAGGACGGCAAGCGTCTTCAGGTGTCTTTTGTCGCCGCTCCGGTTTCGGTGGGCGGCAATGACCCCGAAATCTACGGGATCTACCGCGACATTACCGAGCGCAAGAAAGCCGAAGCGAAACTCCGGCGGAGTGAAGCTTATCTGGCCGAGGGCCAAAGGCTGACCCACACAGGAAGCTGGGCCCGCTGCCTGCGAACCGGCGATATTTACTGGAGTGACGAAAGCCTTCGCATATTCGGTCTTAGTCCCGACACGAAGCCCACCATGGAGACTTTTCGGAACCTCCTTCATTCGGACGACCGCGACTCAGTTGAGGAAACAATCGAGAATGCCATCGCCCAGCGAATTGATTTCGAAACAGACTACCGCATTGTTCGCGCCGATCAGACCGTGCGCCACATTCACGTGATCGGCCACCCCGTGGCTAATGCGGCTGGCGAACTTACAGAGTTCGTCGGTACGCACGTCGACATCACCGAGCAAGTTCAGTCGCAAAAGGCGCTGGAGAAAGCGTTCGAGGAGATCAGACAACTCAAGGATCAGCTCTACCAGGAAAACCTTGCGTTGCGGGAAGAGATCGACGAGACCTCGATGTTCGAGGAAATCATTGGCAAAAGCGACGCACTCCGGCGTGTGCTGGGGCAGGTGGAAACCGTGGCGGCGACTGATTCGACGGTTCTGATCTATGGCGAGACCGGAACGGGAAAAGAGTTGATTGCGCGGGCGATTCATAATCTCGGTCATCGCTCCGATCGCGCCTTTGTAAAACTGAACTGCGCTGCAATTCCGACGGGGCTACTGGAGAGCGAGCTGTTTGGACACGAGAAAGGTGCCTTCACCGGCGCCATCGCGCAACGCATCGGCCGCTTTGAACTCGCCAACCAGGGCACGGTATTCCTTGATGAAATCGGAGAAATCCCCCTTGAGCTGCAACCGAAGCTGCTTCGCGTTTTGCAGGAGCGCGAGTTTGAACGCCTGGGGAGTTCACGCACGATCAAGACGGACGCGCGTTTGATAGCGGCCACCAACCGGGACTTAGGTGCAATGGTCGCTGAGCAGAAGTTTCGGTCTGACTTGTTTTATCGGCTGGACGTCTTTCCAATTCACGTTCCAGCCCTGCGCGACCGGAAAGAGGACATTCCTCTTCTGGTGCGCCACTTCGTACAACAATTTAGCCGCCGGCTCGGCAAAAATATCGATTCGATTCCACCCGCAACGATGACGGCGCTGTGCGAGTACCACTGGCCGGGAAACATTCGCGAGCTGCAAAATGTAGTTGAACGTGCGGTGATCGTATCGCCAGGCTCCATGTTAAAAGTCAACATCGCAGACTTGAGATCGAACGGCGCTGCGCCCCAGCGGCAGCTGGAAAAACCTCACATCAGAGACGCGCAGCGAGCGCTGGATGCGGTCGATGAAAAAGAACGCCGCCAGATTCTGGCAGCCCTCGAGCAGACTCACTGGACCGTCGCGGGACCGGATGGCGCCGCAGCCCGCCTGGGCTTGAAGCGATCTACGCTGCAATATCGAATGCGCAAGCTGGGGATTCCGAGCAGGCGCGCCAGTCTGTAGTGTTCGCTTCCTCTAAAACTGTTCCCCCCAGTCGAACCACATTCTCCTGCTCATTATTCCAACCGCGTTACGACTGCCCAAAAACGCCAAGATGCCGGTCTGACAATGGTTGGCACTATCTGGCAGAGGGTCGATCATCTCATTCGCCCCTCTGAACTATCTCCTTTGCTCCCGAGCACTTCCGTTTTCCTGCACAAGTCCCCCGCAGTTTGGCAGCGAACGCGCATTTGCAAGTGCGACCAGTCGATATTGAAAGGAGCACGAAAATGAAATCGCTTATGAGCAGAATTCTTCGTTTCTCGACCAACCACGCTCTAGCAATATTCGTCGGCGTCGCCATTGCGGCTGCTCTCGTACCAACAAGAGCTTTCGCAAGTGACAATGGCGGCTCACTCGACTCAGGCGCATCCGTCGCAAGAATTTTCCTGGGCTCGGCTCGTAATCCGGAGTCAGTGAACATCGCTGTCGCCCAGGTTTCCGGAACGGCGAAGCTCGATCCGGCTCATCTTGATCGCTCTGTTGTCGATCTCAACATATATCCGGCCGGTGAAGACTGGGGAACGGCACTCAATGCTGACGGCGATCTGCCAGCCGGATACGTGCCGGATAACAGCGCTCACACTCTGCTGACCTTCAAGTCGAGCCACGTTTCGGTGGCTGACGATGGGAAGTTACTCGTCACTGGCGACCTGACTTTGACGCGAGTGGAGCGTTCTGTTACTGCCGATGCCAACGAAGCCTATGCCGGCCCAGTCTATGGTGCACCGACAGTTCGCACCGAAACAGAGCAGATCACGTTTGTTTTCCCAGGCGTGAGTAGCGCATCGCGAAGCGCCGAACTCGTCGCATCAACTCGTATCAAGCATGAGGATTTTCGCCTGCTGTCGAATGCGCTGACGGAAACGCATTGGCCTGCAGTTGTGGCCAATGAACGCTGTGAACAGCCATCGACCGTCGGGGAGGACTACAGCGGAGTAAAGTGCACCGGGACTGAGATCGCCTCCATAAGCGCTGCGAATTGCCAAATGTCAGCGCCCGCGGGCGAGGATTATCACGGTTTGATATGCGCTCCGCCTGCTGGCGACCTGACCACGATCGAGCTGGATTTGAAATTCAACAACGCGAATGCCGCGGCTTCCAGGGAATTAACCTCCACGAGCGTGGCTGCCCAATGAACGACCGAGGCAGGTGAGCGACCGGAGCAGATGCCATGAATGTTGAAGCCAAGAACGCGATGCTTCGGATCGCAATCCACCGCACGCCAGATGTCGACACTTGGACGCTGCAGGGACGGCTTACCGGCCGAATGGTCGACGAGCTCACGGTGACGTGGAAGAACGGTCGCGGCGAGCGCTCCGGCCATCGAATCGTGATCGATCTGATCGATGTGACTTCGGTCGACGAACGCGGGGAGAAAGCGCTCATGGAAATAATGCGAGAAGGCGCCACGTTCGTCGTCCGGGGGCTTTACAGCAAAGAGCTTTTGGAAGGCCTGAAACACCGTTGCGAGCAGGAGGCATGAGCCATGTGGATCGTTCGAGTTGCGCTGGATCGTCCGTACACGTTCGTCGTTCTGGCTTTGCTGATCCTTATTCTGAGCCCGGTGGTCATCCTGCGCACGCCTACGGATATTTTCCCGAGCATTAATATTCCTGTCATTGCGGTCGCCTGGCAGTACACCGGACTAAACCCGGAAGAGATGGAAGGCCGGCTCACCAGCGTGTACGAGAGAATTCTAACCACAACCGTCGACAACATCGAGCACATTGAATCGACGACCGTCAATGGACAAGCCATCATCAAAATTTTCCTTCAACCCACGGCCAGCCTCGACACGGCGAATGCACAAGTAACGGCGGTTTCGCAGACGATTCTTCGCCAATTGCCGCCCGGGGCCTTGCCGCCTTTGATCATTAATTACAGCGCGTCGAGCGTGCCTATTTTGCAGCTTGCATTGAGCGGCAAAGGCCTGTCAGAGCAGCAGCTGAATGACATGGGGCAAAACTTCCTGCGGCCGCAGCTCGTGACCGTCCCGGGCGCAGTCATTCCGTGGCCGTACGGCGGCAAACAACGGCAGGTCATGATCGATTTGAATCAGGACCTGCTGCAGGCGAAAGGACTTTCCCCGCAGGATGTGCTGAATGCGCTCACCAACCAGAACCTGGTTCTGCCGGCGGGGACGGCAAAGATCGACGAGTTTGAATATGACGTGCGCGTGAACTCGAGTCCGCGCACGGTCGCGGAACTGAATGACCTGCCGATCAAACAAGTCGGAAGCTCGACCATTTATCTGCGGGACGTCGCCAACGTCCGCGATGGCTTCGCTCCGCAGACGAACATTGTCCGGCAAGATGGGCATCGTGGCGTATTGCTGAGCGTGTTGAAAGCAGGCACGGCCTCGACGATCAGCGTGGTGCAGGGAATCCGCGACTTGCTGCCACGCGTGGCGCAAACCCTCCCCCCGGAACTCAAGATTCAGCCTCTGGCGGATCAGTCTGTCTTCGTGAAGTCCGCGGTCAGTGGCGTGATCCGTGAGGCGGTCATTGCGGCGTGCCTCACGGCCCTGATGATTCTGCTTTTTCTGGGAAGCTGGCGCAGCACTCTGATCATCGCGATCTCCATTCCGCTGTCGATCCTGACCTCGGTGATCGTGCTGAGCCTCCTCGGCCAGACTATTAACATCATGACGCTCGGTGGGCTCGCGCTCGCAGTTGGAATTCTGGTTGATGACGCTACGGTGGAAATCGAAAACATCGAGCGCAATCTGGCCCAGGGCAAGGAGATTAAGCGGGCAATCCTCGATGGTGCTTCACAGATTGCGGTACCCGCGTTTGTCTCAACGCTCTGTATCTGCATTGTGTTCCTGCCTATGTTTTTTCTTA
The DNA here is from genome assembly GCA_030038255.1 of Candidatus Sulfotelmatobacter sp. Lineage (GTDB taxonomy): Bacteria > Acidobacteriota > Terriglobia > Terriglobales > Acidobacteriaceae > Sulfotelmatobacter. The sequence goes on from JASHPH010000141.1 coordinate 17,442, forward strand.
CCGGTGTATCGAAATACCTCTTCGTGCCTCTCGCCGAAGCCGTCGTGTTTGCCATGCTGGCGTCGTATTTTCTGTCGCGCACTCTCGTCCCAACTCTCGCGATGTACTTGCTGAGATCAGGCGAGCACGGCCCAGCCCAGGGCGCGCTGTTTTCACGGGTGCAGAAGGGTTTCGAGAGAGGGTTTGACCGCCTTCGCTTGTCCTATCAGCTTCTGCTAACCTCGGCGGTCCATCGGCGGAGAAGTTTTATCCCTGTGTTCCTGCTCGTCTGCCTTTCCATGTTTTTGCTCGTTCCCTGGCTCGGACAGAATTTCTTTCCCGACAGCGAAAACGGACAATTCCTTCTGCACATTCGCGCACAGAGCGGAACCCGCATCGAAGAAACTGCCCGAACCTGCGATCTGGTCGAAGCTTCAATTCGCCGGCAAATTCCCGTGGCAGAGGTGAACAACATCCTCGATAACATCGGCCTGCCCTACAGCACGATCAATTACATGCACGCCACTTCTGGCCTCATTGGAGCCGCCGACGCCGACATTCTAGTTTCGCTGAACCAGAAACATCGCCCCGTAGCGAGCTACGTTCGCGAACTGCGCAAGACCCTGCCGCGCGACTTTCCCGGGGTCACCTTCTACTTCCTGCCCGCAGACATGGTGACGCAGGTGCTGAATTTCGGCCTGCCGGCGCCGATCGACATTCAGATCGACGGCAATGACATCGAGGGCAACCGCCAGGTCGCCGAACAGATCCTGGCGCAACTGCGCCACGTTCCCGGCTTGACCGATCTGCGCATCCAGCAGCAGTTCGATTATCCGACCTATGACATCAACGTCGACCGAACGAAAGCCGTGCAGGGCGGCCTGACGGAACGCAGCGTGGCCACGAGCGTTTTGAACTCCCTGAGCGGAAGTTTTCAGATCACGCCCATGTTCTTTCTCAATTGGAAGAATGGCGTGAACTACAACCTAGTCGCACAGACGCCGCAATACAAAGTTCAGTCGCTTGAGGATTTGGAGAACACGCCGGTCACCACACCTGACGGATCACACTCAGGAATTCTCGCCGACGTCGCGACCGTGAAGCGCTCGAGCGAAACGGAGGCGATCAGCCACTATAACATCCGGCGCATCGTGGAGATTTATGGCTCTGTTCAAGACCGTGACCTGGGCTCGGTCGCGCGCGACATCGACCGCGTTGTCGATGCCAACCGAAAGTCTCTGCCGCGTGGAAGTTTCATCACAATCCGCGGGCAAATTCAGACGATGCGCAGTTCCTATGTGGGTCTGCTGGCTGGGCTGGGATTCTCGATCATGCTGGTTTATCTGCTGATCGTGGTCAATTTCCAATC
>JASHPH010000142.1 GCA_030038255.1 Candidatus Sulfotelmatobacter sp.
GAAGAGATGTCTGGTGGGCTGCGCCACCGCAACGATGACGAAAAACGGGCTCGAGCCATGCGGTTGGATAAACAAATCATCGAAGGGAACCCGTGCTTATGCCACTGTCAGGAGAGGTGCGTCTCCAGCTTACAAAAAGCACGACGCTCCGTCCTTGACAGCGCCGATGTCGTTAGAGATGTTGAAAAACTCTTTCGGCGGGTTTCGGCCAAAAAATTTGGTCTGTAAGTTGTTGAATCTTCGTTCGACGCGACCGCTCAAATTTGCCGAAATTACTCCTTTGGTTCCTTTTTCGCGCCGGGACGTTTCAGCGCTATCGCCTCATCACAGCATTCAACTGCTCGTGGACTTGGAAGAAGTCAGCCGCAGAGAAAGTAATTTCGGTACCAAATCGCATCGAAATGTCCCTGTTCGAAGCTTCCGTCCCGAAAGCGTAACTTGTAATCACCGGAGGCCCCCACACCGCGGCTGAACTTCGATAGGCGCAAGAATCCCGAAGTCGCAGCTTCACAGGACCCCGGCCCGAGGCAGCGCGACGCAAGCACAGCAATTGTGCCCGACTTTACTGAATAATCCTGTGGTCCAGATTTCGGCAGATTCTCGTTCACCTCAATTTGCAGAAAAGGTTCCTTGTATTTCCCGCCCTGACCTTCCTTCGCGGTGAAATAGAATTCCATGGCAGTGCCGTCCGTCGGACCACAGTCCTCTTGCACATAGGCAAAGGGAAAATGGTGAGTTGCTGCTGATTGATGTCTACAACTCAATGCGAAAGCAAGCAAGGCCATCGCCAGCAGAGACCGCATCACTTCGCTCAAGAGGGGTCGCATGGCTCAATCCAACGCATTATTCTAACGGTGGTTGGTCACCAATACAGAAATAACCTCAGTTGGCGTTGCCGCTTTGCCTGCCAATCAAAGCCCAGCGCACAATCCTTCAAAAAGGCAAGACGGCAACACGTCTGGCAGAGCCGATGTACAATTTCCTGCCCGAATGTTTCCTGTCCCCACAAGGAAGGTGCGTCATGTCTGTTGGCTCCACTCGTCTTTTCCCCGTGCCAATTTTGGCTCCCTTGTTAAAGACGGCTTTTGCCGTGGTGCTTGCTTTGGCGCCTCTTTGCTCACAGACTGCACCCTCCGAGACGTTCGACACCTCCAAGGAAGCGGTCGTCTACGACAGCATGGAGAATGTTGCGCGCTACGAAGACGACGGCACCGGCGAGCAGGAAACGACCGCTGTAATCCGTGTGCAGAGTCAAGCCGGGGTGCAGGCCGTGGGGCAACTCATTTTCGGATATTCCGCGGCGACGGAGAAGCTTGAGATTGATTATGTTCGAGTCCGTAAGCCCGATGGCCGCGTGATCGAGACTCTTGCTTCCAGCAACCAGGATTTCGCGCCAGAAGTTCTCCGCGAGGCGCCGGCTTACAGCGATTACCGCGAGCGACATGTCTCCGTCGCCGGCTTGCAGCCTGGTGACATTCTCGAATATCACACTGTCACCCGGATCACCACACCCCTGGCTCCGCATGAGTTCTGGTACGAGCACGTATTTCTCAAGGACGTGGTTGTCGGAGAAGAGCGATTACGCATTAACGTTCCTAAAGCGCGCGCGGTAAAGCTCAAGAGCCCCGACCACAAGTACGAAATTAGTGAATCGGGCGACCGCAGGATCTATACCTGGGTCATCCAGAGTGTGTTCCCAGAGCGCAAGCGGGATGAAGACTCATTACTGCGTGAGCGCGAATTCACCCCGGATGTGCAGATGTCTACGTTTACCGACTGGCAGCAGGTGGCACACTGGTATGCCGGACTGCAAGGAGAGCGAGTCGTGGTGGACGACAGCATCCGCAGGAAAGCGGCCGAACTCACGCGTGGCGAGACTTCGCCCACAGAGAAGAGCCGCCGTCTGTACGACTTTGTAGCACGCAACATTCGCTACGTCAGCCTTTCCTTCGGCGTCGGGCGTCTGCAACCGCACCCGGCCTCGGAAGTCTTGCAGAACGGTTACGGCGACTGCAAAGACAAGCACACGCTGCTGCAGGCCCTGCTGAGAGCTGAGGGCATTCAGAGTTATCCCGTTCTCATCAGCAGCTATCGCGACTTGGATCCCGACGTTCCGTCTCCTGCGCAGTTCAATCATGAGATTACGGCGGTGCAATTTGGCGGCGAACTGACTTGGTTGGACACCACGACTGAAGTCGCACCTTACGGCTTGATTCTGTACCAGCTACGCGACAAACAGGCCCTTCTGGCTGCGGACGGTAAGGAAGGAGGGTTAAGACGTACTCCAGCAAGCTCGCCGGTGAAGAACCAATTCAGCATTAAGCTGGACGGAAAGTTTACCGAGACGGGCGCTTTCGATGTGGGAGTTGAAATTCTGGCCGGGGGCGATAGCGATTTTCCTCTGCGCAGCGCTTTCCGCCGCACTCCTCAGGCGCAGTGGCAGGAAGCGCTCAAGAACATTTCCACCATTTGGGGCCTGGCGGGTGATGTCTCTGACATTCATCTGGATCCGATCGAGGACATCAGTAAACCGTTTCGTCTAACTTACCAGTATCACAAGGACAATTACTTCAGCGTGCCGACCGCCGGGATAAGTTTCCGCATTCTGCCTCCAATGCGGGTGCGCCACCTACTGCCGCCTGACCCGAAGCATCCTCTGAAACCCTTGAATGTTGGCCCCGTAATTGAAGAAACCTATCGCGCACATATAGAGTTACCTGCGAACTACACGGTTCAATTGCCTACCAACGCTGCCATGGCTCGCGACTATGGCGAATATTCAGTGTCCTACAATCTCGGAGACAATGTGCTGAGCGCCGAACGCAAAGTGACTGTTAAAGTGAATGAGCTTCCTGCCTCGCGCCGCAGCGATTACGACTCTTTCGAGAACGCGACCGAAAATGAAACTCGGCAAGTATTGACTGCCATCATCAAGCCCCCATCGGCGGCGGCTGTGGCGGCCGCGACAAAGATTAATGGCACGCCCGAAGAATTACGCAAAGCAGGAGACTCGGCCCTGCAGCGGGGAGATTTCGGCGGCGCCGCCGACCTGCTGCAACGCTCTCTCGATCAGGACCCCAGCCAGAAAGATGCCTGGGATGATCTGGGCCGTGCCTATGCCGGCCTGGGTCAGCATGACGACGCCATTCGCGCATTTCGGAGACAGCTCGAAGTGGATGCCTTCCATAAGAGCGCTAATCAGGACCTTGCCATAGAGCTGCAGGCGCAAGGAAAGTTCGATGAAGCCGTCGCCGCCTATCGCCGCCAATTGGAAGTCACGCCTTTCAACAGGACGACGCACAAGAATCTGGGACTGCTGCTAGCGGAGCACAATCAGGATGCCGCTGCCACGAAGGAACTGGAAGAGGCTGCCTCGATGCCCCCCGAGGACCCGGAGATCAAGATCGTTTTGGCTCGTCTCTACACCAGGAGTGGAGATACGACAAAGGCTGAACGGCTGCTCAAGAACGTGACTGGAGCTGCTGCGGCCGCTTCGGGCGCAGATATTTACGCCTCGGCCCTTCGCGACGACATTGACCCAAACCAGACTTGGCGTGATGCGCGGAACACGCTCGACCAAATTGGCGATCAATTCGATTCCGGAGAATACAACCGTCCCAGCCCATCCGCCTTTCATGTCATGAATCTGGTTGCCCTGGCCTGGGCAAGAATCGGATGGGCAAAATACCTGCAGCACGATTACATGGAGTCCATGCAATTCCTGCAATCTGCATGGCTCCTGAGCCAGTCAGGCACGGTCGAGAACCGCCTCGCTCGCGTTTTGGAAAAGGAGGGTCAGCAGGCCGGTGTTCGCCACGCTCTTGCGCTGGCGGCCGCGGCAGGCGGAGCTGATGCACAGCCATCCCGCGAGCAGTTGGTGAAACTCTCGGCTGGACCGGATGCGGCTGACAAGCTAATCGCGGACGCGGCTGCGGAATTGCTCAAAAACCGAACCGTTAAGCTCCCCACCTTGCATGTGGGCACCGGCTCTGCGCAGTTCGGCCTTATCTTCGACACTTCAGATAAGCCTGAACGTGTCGAGTGGCTGGATGGCGACGCCGCCCTCCGGGCGGCTGCCGATCCGCTTCGAGAGCAGGTCTATCCAGTGAAGTTTCCTGACGTCTCCTCTATAAAGATCGTTCACAAGGTCGTAGTCTCCTGCGAGCAGTCTGCATGCAGTGCCATCGTTCAGCCTCTGGAAGGCTTACAGGAAAGCTGGTCGTTCGGCGGGGCGACTGGGGTCAAGAAATAGAAATCATTCTGACGCTCTGGCTGGCAAAAAACGCGATTTCACTCATCGACTTTGGAAGAGGGCGAACAGACGGCGCATGCTTGTGACATCGCCTTGATTGCAACAGCTATCATTTGTTCGTGGGCAATAATCCAACGTTTCGACGAGGTGAACATGCGCGTTTTCATTCATGTGATTGCGCTTTCTTGCCTGACCACTGTCTCGGCAGCGCAGAGCGATGCCAACATCGAAACACAACTTCTTACGACCCTCCACAAGATGTACGAGGCGGAAAAGCAGCACGACCTCAACTCCATTCGTTCGTATCTATCCGATGACTTCGCAGAAGTGGCAGGCAACGGAGGCGTGTACCACTTGAAAGACATTGAAGCCGGTTTTGCCGACATGGAGTTGCGGGACTACAAGCTGTCAGATTGTGTAACAAAATTGGTCGTGTCCGAGGCAGCTTACATGAGCTGCGCAATGGAGGTAGAAGCTAGTTTCAAAAGAAATCCACTCCCTCGGCTGTTCCGTGTCACATGGCTATGGACACGCGCGAAAGGCCGGTGGGTGATGCGCTTCGAACAAGCGACGATCGTACCCGCTGCGAGTGCCACCGCTAAGTAAGTCTTTGTTTCAGGATTGATGGTGGAAGAATCTGAAGTTCGGCTTGCCCTGTCGCCGACAGTCAGGCACAGACTGATTGATTGGCGAAAAATCCCGATTTCACTCATTGACCCCTGACTGGGGTTTCAAATCTCACCGTGAAACCGCCCGCCCAAGGCACTGCATTAGGGCGAGGGCGCTATCTTGCAGCGCACTTTCTTCTACCGCGTATTCTTGGCTCGGCTAGGCGCTCGGCTATGCGGAGGTAGGTTGTCGCGTTGACGATAAGCCCAATGTGTGTGCCACCGACTTCTACATCGACCCTCGGATCTCCGGTGAGGCAGTAGCGCCAGTCGACGACCCCATCATCGGGGGTGTAGATGGCGGTTTGCGCCACTGATCTCGGCCATTTGCGGCGCAGAGAACGCGCGAAAGCGCATGAGCACTGACTAGTGGCACACCCCCGTGGCGTCTTTGGGTATCGCGTTCGGATGCGGTACCGAACCAGGTTGGCGAGCGCGAGGACGAAAGTATGCACCACAAGCCCGCGGAACGGAGAGCCCAACGTGGTCACGGACGCAATGCGGTTCGGCATTCGGACCGCCGCGGAGCGAGCGAAAATTCCGCCCAGGCTATGCCCGACCAAGTGTACCCTTCGTCCTGTCTCTGCGTATGCCCTCTCGATGGTCGAGAAAAGCTTCTGTGCCAGTATATTGGGACATTCGGCGGCCAGACCCATCCCGGAGAAGTACGGACGGTAGCCGATACGGGCAAGCCATGCATGGAGTTCAAATAGGATCAGGTCACTACCGAGGAAGCCTGGGACGATGACCACTGCCGTTCCGTCTCCTGCAGGAACTCCTAAGCCGTAATAGACGGGAGACAGCCGCAGCGTGGCAAATTCCAGCAGCGAGAAAGATTCGCTGAGAATAGGCAACACGACGGGAACTTCCTCGTGGGGTAGGAAGCGGGCCCTCGGTGGTCTTTCAGCATTCACAGGCTTTGATTTCATCTTCGACCAGATCTTCCCTCCACTATCCGCTTTGCGACCATAGGAATGCAACATGGTTTCGCAGTTGTGCGTTCCGTAGGTCACTAACCTTCCGTCCCCGTTTAGGGTGTCTATCCAATGAGCATACGGTGAAAGCCCATCTGAAGATCGTGCAGCGACAGTACAGGAAGGGAGTGCGGCTGTCTCCGTTGTCAATTAGTGAAACATCCCGATTTCACTGTCATGAAAATTCCTGGACTATGCCACTTTTGGCTGGAGCGTCAGTGTGACCGAGTAGCCTAAACGTTCTAGTCGATGAACCAAGTTGCGAGTCAAATGGTGCTTGTTGAGGTTGTCCAGGTAGCGGTCGCCAAGATCGTTGTAGGAGACGTTCTGGGAAAGCATGTGATAGATGGACACCAAGATCTTATGC
>JASHPH010000143.1 GCA_030038255.1 Candidatus Sulfotelmatobacter sp.
GAAGTTCGGTTGTGATAACCGCTGAATGCATATAAGCGGGAAGCACTCCTCGAGATGAGATCTCCCAACCCGTAAGGGATAAGAAGGGCCCAGGAAGACTACCTGGTTGATAGGCGGGAAGTGGAAGTGTGGTAACACATGCAGCTTACCCGTACTAATCGCCCGTTCGGCTTGACCATAAAATTTACTCGGTGCATTTCCAGTTGTCACGTCTCAGTTGCCAGTTCTCAGTTAGAACCTGAACTGCCAACTGACAACTCGACGGACAACTGGGCGCCGATGCCTTAAAGCGGCGAGCTACGAGCCTTGAGCTACGAGCTTGCGACCAATCTATTCGGTTGTGAAGTTTCATCCTCACGCTCTTTCACAAGTTTGCAGCAATGATCTCTCTGCGAGAGATTTTGCTCGAAGCTCATAGCTCGAGGCTCATAGCTCGAAGCTCATAGCTCGAAGCTCGCTGCTACGAATTGTCGGTGATCTTACCGCGGGGGATCCACCCGTTCCCATCCCGAACACGGAAGTTAAGCCCCGCTGGGCCGATGTTACTGCACGCGAAAGTGTGTGGGAGAGTAGGTCGTTGCCGGCATAAATAAAGGCCGTCGAGAGAAATCTCGACGGCCTTTTCCTTTTATGACTTCCGCAAAGGTCAGCAACGCCCGAGCACGATATCGTTGGCTGTGACGAATATCATCCGCCGCTGCGCAGCAAGCTCCCTCTTGCGAAAGAGCAATTCTGGCAGATCGATCCTTGCCTCCACGACCAGCATTAGATCGCTCCCGTCCATACAGATTATTCGTGGCCGATTACCTTGAATGTAGCCAGAGACTGCTTGAGGGGCTAAGCCGTACACCGAAACAAACAAACCAACGGTATTGTCAAGGCTTGAGCTGACGGCACCGTCCAGATCGCGGAGATCCCCGAGGTTCGGCTGATGCCTCTGCCATTTCGCTTCCAGAAGGAAATGTTCGCGATCAAGAACGAAGGCGCCATCAATTTGTTCGCCGTGCCTCTTAAAAGGAGCATGCGGAGCGAGTTCGAACAACTCGAAAAGTTGATTTAGCAGTTTTTCCAAGGCGTAGCCTCGCTTATCCTCGTTTCCTTCACCGAGAAGATCCATGTACCTATTCTTAAGGTCGGCCAGTTTCTCTTGGAATGCACGTTCTTTCTTTGCTTCCTCGATCCGCCTGCGCCTCGCCTCCCGTTCCTCTTCTTCGGTTACCTTCGCGGTGTCATGTTCCTTGACCAGCGCACGAAGGCGCTCAAGCGCGTTTTCCGCCTCTCGCTTCAACTTCTTGCCGTCATTAAATCGAAGCAGGTGATCACACTTCTTGTATCGGAGTATCTCGTGCAGAATCCGCCTCAGCGGACCAATTCCGCTCTCGGTGCAGTTGAGGGCGTCGATGATAGGAGACAACATGTGGTATTTATACCGCTCCCAATCTTGAGCATTTATCAGTGTTTGGTCGACGCCGGCAATCGTTAACATTGAGCGGAGGTCAGACTTGGTCCAAAACACTTTCACAGCGGCATCCTTCATCCCAGAAACAATGTCGTGGTTGAAGTGACCGCCCATAGGGCTGATTCTCGCAAAGATTCCGCTGAGGAGCAATTCTGGCGGATGACGCGCCGGGTGCCCCATCCTAGCCGCGCTCTTTGCGGCTAGGGTGGGGATTTTGACTTTCGCTATTTCGAGGGAGCGGGCGCCTTCGGCGCGGGGGCGCCGCGGAGTAGGCCTCCGGTGCTGAGGTCTTCGTCGATGTCGGGCCAGTGGATGCCGTAGCCTCCGCCGGCGATCTTCCAGTTCTTGCGCTGGGCGGGCGTGGCATTGAGCAGGCGCGGATACCACACGAGCGGCACGCTGATCACGCGTCCGTCGCGCAAGGACACGCTCAGCGCGTCGTCACTGAAGGCAACGTCGAGCACTCGCTCATCCGCCGTGATTGCCGAAGAACTCATTCCACGCCTCCACGAACTGCAGTCTATTCTGACTTACTAGTGATTGTATCGTGCGCAGTTCGTGAGCGCGAAACCCGAAGTTTGCGGCCAGCTGAACGGGATCGAGCCAGAACTTTGCCGACAGATCATCCCGGTCTACGTGGATGTGCGGCGGCTCGTTCGGTTCGTGACTGTAAAAATAGAAGCGATACGGGCCGGACCGCAACACCGTCGGCCGCGCCGGATTCTAGCACGCGCAGCCCAAGTTTTCTTTGCTGGTGAGCATCGATCGAAGGGAATACAATCTACGTCCGAGAATCCTATGTCTCAAGTCAAAGTTGGCCCATTCTCTATCTCCCTCGATGGCTTCGGCGCGGGTCCGCGCCAGGACCTGCAGAATCCGATTGGCGTGCGCGGTCTCGAAATGCATGACTGGGGGTTCCAGACAGAAACATTCCAGAAGATGGTTAGCCCGGTGCGCGAGATAGAAACATTCCAGAAGATGATTCGCCAAAGCGGTGGCGGGCGCGGCATTGATAACGACTTCTTTGCTGCCTCGTTTGAGAATGTGGGCGCATATATTATGGGCCGCAACATGTTCGGGCCGGTGCGGGGGCCGTGGGTGGTTGATCCTGCCACTGGCGACTTCTGGAAGGGATGGTGGGGGCCGAATCCTCCGTTTCACTCCCCGGTGTTTGTGCTGACGCACTACGCGCGGCCTTCGCTCCCCATGGAGGGCGGCACTACGTTTCACTTTGTCACCGATGGAGCCGAGTCAGCGCTAAGACAGGCGAGAGACGTGGCGAAAGAGAAAGACATCCGCATCGGCGGCGGCGTGTCCGTTCTTCGGCAGTACCTGACTGCGGGTTATATCGACGAACTTCACCTGGCCGTGTCGCCGGTTCTGTTGGGGGAAGGCGAACATCTGTTTGCCGGAATCAATCTTTATCAACTCGGATACGCCGTCGTGCGGACCGTCGCCGGAGAAAACGCGACCCACGTTTTGATCACCAAGAAGTAAATCCCCACCCTGTCGCAAAAAGCGCGACAAGGGTGGGGCAACCAGGATGACTCACTTCTGCTTCGGCCTTACCACCAGACGATCGGCAGGGATTCCGTCGGAAGTCGGCAGCTCGGCGGTCGAGAGGCCGGCATCGGTCGAGAGCATGAAGTCCGATCCGCCACCATCTTCCACCTCCTCGCCATTGGGCCCATACGCGTAGAAGCCGCCGTCAAACGGGCCTCCGAAAGTTACGGTGACGTAGCCGTACTTATCTGAAGTAATCGAAGTCACGTTCATCGGGGGAGAGAATCCGCCAATCTGAACGTAGCTCAAGTTATTCTTCTCCACGCGGACGCCGTAGGGGCTTTGATCGGTTCCGATGAAGAGGTAGCCGCTGTTGGCCGCCATGGAACAGACCGCGTCGGTCCCGCCGGTCAGCGGCAAGGAGACGGTTTTCACGAGCGTGACCGTGACCGTGTCAGAGCTGGAGGTGACGACGTCGGTTTTCTTGTAGACATAGAGTGTGACCGCGGTTCCACTGCCGGCGGCTACGTCCACAACGTAGATGTAGCGAGTGACCGTGCTGGTCGTCTGGTTGACCGACTGATTGCCTTCAATCAGAGCTCCGGCACGGCCAAACGGCCCCAGGCTGCCGGAGGCGTAACAACCCTCGGTATCCGCTGTGGACCCGCAGACGACCCAGTAGACGTTCTGATATCCAGTGCCGAACGAGTAAGTGGTGTAAAGCGTGTAGTCAGGTGGCTGGGACGCGGCTGCGGGCTGGGAGCAGACGATGAGGGCGGTGAAGGCGAGCAGAAAGGACAACACTGCAAGGACGCGTAGGCGGCGTGCGTTCGACATATACTCCTTCTCCTGAAAAGAAGTCCTTGAATTCACCAACTTCGGAGCAGCTGGGGGAAGTGAAGGTACATCCGGAGTGGAATTTTCTCCACTCATGGGAGATTGCAGCGGCGGGGGACCGCGGAAGCAATTGTGTTCGCCGCGGAGGCGGTTGTCAACGTGCAAGAAATTGCGATGGGAGACAGAGGACTGGTTTCATCCAAGCGATGACTTGTTGAAAAATGACCTGCCACTCCGCGCGAGAAAGTTCCCCACCCTGTCGCAAGAGCGCGACAAGGGTGGGGCAACAAGCAGTTCAACCAGGTCACTGCGCGGGAGTGGGAGCGGCGGTCACCGGTTTTTCCGCTGTCACTT
>JASHPH010000144.1 GCA_030038255.1 Candidatus Sulfotelmatobacter sp.
CCGTTGTTGGCATAGAAGCTGTCTCCGGCGACAAAGGCGACATTTTCAGCCAGCGCCGCGCGGAACAGCGCCTCGGAGTCGGTCCCCTCCGGCATGGTCACCCAAAGGAACAGTCCTCCCTTGGGATGAGTCCAGGTGACTTCAGTCGGGAAGTAGTCGTGCAAAGCCTGCAGCATGGCGTCGCGGCGCTCGTGATACACCTTACGAATCAGCTTCACGTGCTGATCGAGGAAACCGTCGCGCGCCACCTCATAAGCCACATACTGATTGAAGGTAGACGTGTGCAGATCGGCCGCTTGCTTGAGTTGCACCAGCTTACTGATCACATCTTCGGGCGCAACGATCCACGCCAAGCGGATTCCCGGGGCCAGAGTTTTCGAGAACGTGCTGAGGTAGATAACGTTGCCCAGCGTGAAGCCGTTGTCGCGGCGCAGGTTCTCGCGATCCAGCGCCACCAGCGGCGTGATGTGCTCGCCTTCGTAGCGCAGCTGGCCGTAAGGATCGTCTTCCACGATTGGGATGCCATATTTGTCGGCGAGCAAAATGAGTTGGTGACGGCGGCCTTCCGAGAGCGTGACTCCCGCCGGATTCTGGAAGTTTGGCAGCACATACATGAACTTGGGACCGGTGCGCAGAGATGCGTCCACCAGGTCCGTGATCAGGCCATCGTCGTCGACGGGAACGGGCACATACTGAGCCCCGTAAACGTTGAACGCTTGCAGGGCGCCAAGATAAGTAGGAGCCTCGCACAGGATGCGGTCGCCGCGGTTGATGAGCAGTTTGCCGATCAGGTCGAGAGCCTGCTGCGATCCGGAGGTAATCAGTACGTTTTCCGCCTTGGCGAAGATGCCGTAGCGGGTGATGTTTTGCGCAATCATCTCCCGCAGTGGCTGATAGCCCTCAGTCATCCCGTACTGCAGGGCCATGGCGCCATGCTCGGCCAGGACTTTGTGGCAAGCCTGCTCGAAACGCTCGACGGGAAATACATCGGGGGCGGGTAGACCGCCCCCGAAAGAGATAATTTCCGGCTTCTGGGTTATCTTCAGAAGCTCGCGAATAGCCGAACTCTTGATGCCAAGAGTTCGCTGGGCATAACGCGACTTCCAGAGCGTCGACATAAAGTTTCCCCCGAGCGACTTCTTAGAGTCTCCTGCAGGTTTCGGAGTTTCAAAGTTTCAAGGTTCAAAGTTTCAAAAGTGGCAAGGGGGCAAAGTTGTTCCTGACTCATACAACTTCGCCACTTTGTCACCTTGCCACCTTGTCTTTCTCAGTCTTCTCCCACCACCTCGGGCTCGGCGGAGACATGCACGTGAGGATGCACATAGGTCTCGCTTTCCTGCGCGTCGACCACGGCGATCGCCGCCACGCTGACAATTTCCTCCACTGTCGCTTTTTGATGCAAAACGTGCACCGGCCGGCTCATTCCCATCAGGATTGGACCAATGTTCTCTTCCCCTCCGATCTTGGAAAGCAGCCGCGTGGCAATGTTGGCGGATGCGAGATCCGGGAAGATGAGCACATTGGCACCGCCCTTCAGGGTGCTGAACGGGTATTGCTGTTCGATGATTTCCGGCGACAGCGCGTCGTCGGCGGCGATTTCACCGTCGACGATGAGTGTAGGATCGGCATACTTCAACAACTCGACCGCCTTGCGCACCTTGTCGTTTATTGGATGTTTCACGCTACCGAAGCTCGAGAACGACAGCATAGCCACATGCGGCACGATTTCGAAGCGGCGAGCCATGTGGGCCGTGCAGAGCGCGATCTCGACCAGATCTTCAGCCGTAGGTTCAATGTTGACGCTGGCATCGGCGAGGAAGAAGACCTCACCCTTTTTCGTGATGACAACGTAGCAGCCCGAAACCCGGTGGAACCCTTCACGCATGCGAACGATCTGCAGCGCCGGGCGGATCGTATCCGGGAAATGCTGGGTCACGCCGGAAACCAGTGCGTCGGCGTCGCCCATGTGGACCATCATCGAACCGAATACGTTGCGATCGCTGATGAGTTTGTGGGCTTCCTCGAGCGTAACCCCACGCCGTTGCCGCAGGCGGAACAGTTCGAGAATGTAGGGCTCGCGATGGGCCGAGTTTGCGGGATCAACCATTACCATCCCGTCCAGGCTTACGCCGAGCTGTTCGGCACGGGCCTTGATTTTGGCCGTGTTTCCCAGCAGGATCGGCTTGGCAATCTTCTCCTCCACTAAAGCGTGGCAAGCGCGAAGAATTTTTTCATTCTCGCCCTCGGGGAATACCACCTGCTTGGGATTGGCCTGCGCCTTGTGAATCATGGTGCGCGAGACTTCATGGGCCTTGCCCAATCTGCGCTCCAGTTGTTCCCGATAGGTCGCGAGATCCACCGGCTCCTGGGCCACGCCGCTGCGCATGGCAGCTTCGGCCACAGCAGACGCTTCCCAAACCAGCACGCGCGGATCGAATGGCGTCGGGATCAGGTACTCACGGCCAAACTTCAGGCTCTCCACTCCATAGGCCCGGCAAACGGAGTCGGGAACGTCTTCTTTGGCCAGAGCAGCCAGGGCGCGCGTCGCGCCTAGCTTCATTTCTTCGTTGATGGCAGTGGCATGAACGTCGAGCGCGCCGCGGAAAATGAAGGGGAATCCCAGCACATTGTTGATCTGGTTGGGATAGTCGGAGCGGCCCGTCGCCATGACGACATCACTGCGGCACGCCTTGGCATCCTCGTACGTGATTTCCGGATCAGGATTGGCCAGCGCGAACACGATGGGATCATGGGCCATGGAGCGCACCATATCCTGGCTGACCGCGCCCTTTACGGAAAGGCCGACGAAAATATCGGCACCAACCATGGCTTCGGCCAGCGTGCGCAGTTTGGTATCCACTGCGAAGCGCTCTTTGTAGGGATTCATGCCTTCCTTGCGGCCTTTGTAAACCACACCCTTGGTGTCGCAAAGAATGATGTTTTCCCTCTTCACGCCCAGGCGAACGTAGTGCTCGGCGGTTGCGATGCCGGCGGCCCCGGCGCCGTTGAACACGATGCGCACCTTGTCAATGTCTTTGCCTACGAGTTCCAGCGCATTCAGCAGCGCAGCGCCGGTAATGATGGCGGTCCCGTGCTGATCGTCGTGGAAGACGGGAATCTTCATGGTCTGCCGCAACTTTTCTTCGATGTAGAAGCAGTCGGGCGCTTTGATGTCTTCCAGGTTGATGCCGCCAAAGGTCGGTTCGAGCAACTGGCAGACTTTGATGACTTCTTCGGGATCGTGAGTGTTGACTTCGATGTCGAAGACATTCACGTCAGCGAAGCGCTTAAACAAGACGGCTTTGCCTTCCATCACGGGCTTGCCCGCGAGGGCGCCGATGTCGCCCAGGCCCAATACCGCGGTGCCGTTGCTCACTACCGCGACCAGATTGCCGCGGCCAGTGTATTTGAAGGCGTCGTGCGGAGTTTTTTCGATCTCCAGACACGGTTGGGCCACACCCGGCGTGTACGCCATACTTAGATCGCGCTGGGTGCGGCAGGGTTTGGTGGGGGTAATCTCGGTCTTTCCTGGGGTTGGCCCGCTGTGATAATCGAGGGCCTGCTGCTTAGTCACTAGCATGATTTCCTCCGTAAAATTTGCGTCAGTCTGTTGCCGACTTCTTACCCACAACATCGTGGCGCTTGAAACCTAAACTCGTACGGTGAGCACCGGACACCGCGCCCGGCTCACCACTTCTGAGGCAACCGGCCACGGCAAGTGCGCGGCCCAGCCCGCTGCCCGCGCCTTGTGAACTCCCATGACAATCAGTTCGGCTTGCCGCTCGTCCGCGGCCTTCAGGATTGCTTCCGCAGGATGTTCCCAGCGAATCAGAAACTGGGGTGTGCACCAATCTTTGGCCTGCTCCGGAATCAGGTCCTCCAGCCGACTGCGGTTCTCCTGTTCAACGGAAAGGCGATGCTGCCAGGGAACCATGGGCACAGCCTGCAGAACAATGAACTCAGACTGGTTTTCCTCCGCCAGAGACAACGCGTAGAGCAGAGCAGGCTCGCAATGTTCGGCGAGGTCGACGGGACAAAGAATACGGCGTAGCGCCCAATCCTTAGCTTGTGCGCTGGGGCCTACCGTCAGCACTGGACAACCTGCCGAGCGGTAGATCTTCTCGGCGCCGGATCCCAACACCATCTTGCTGACGCCCCTGCGGCCATGCGTGCCTAAAACAACCAGATCGACAGAGTGATCGTCGATCATCTCCGGAATCACATCGGCCAGATCGCCCCGGTCCAGCAGCTGCTGGCAGGGAATATCCGCCAAACATGGATTCCGCTTAAACTCTTCGAGCTTGTGCTGCGCTTCTTGCCAGACCTGATTGTCTTCCGCGGGTACCCGGTCCATCACGACCTGGCGGTGCGGCTCAGTTGGAATGACATGCGTGAGCAAGACGGCGGAACCGTAGATTTCTGCAAGCTTCCGCGCGAAAGGCAAGGCGTTGCTGGATGTCGGTGAAAAATCGGTTGGAAGAAGGATGTTTTTCAGGGAGATACGAGTTACGTGGGCGAGGGTGGGCATAGTTACCTCCTCGCGGCCAAACGCAGGTCGCCAGAAAAGATTTGCACTTTACCGTATATCCCGGAGGCCGTTTCCCGGCAGTGATTGCGGTCACCTAGCGCCGTGAGTACAGCTTGGTCGCCTAAACGCCCACTCCAACTCGCTCCCGGGTGAAGCGGGTCAGAATTTCCGCCAACCCAGGATGCGTCAAATCCTCAACCTCGTAGGTCACCCGCAAGCAGGGCTTGTTCAGCTTGATCAGGTGGCCAAGGTCGATAGGTGTGGCCACCAGCACCAGATCGCAGGGCACGCGATTGATGGTTTCTTCCAACTCATGCCGCTGGATCGCGCTGTAACCCATGGCCGGCAGGAGGCTGGTCAAATGCGGGAAGTGGTCGTACGCCCAGCGAATTGATCCCACGGCGTAAGACCGAGGATCGACTAGTTCGGCAGCTCCACACTGTCGTGCGGCCACGACCCCGGCGCCATACGGCATTTCGCCGTGCGTGAGGGTTGGACCATCCTCCACCACCAGCACGCTGCGGCCTTTGATTAGTTCAGGTGAGGAAACTGCGACGCGGCAGGCAGTTTCGACCACGGTCGCACGCGGATTGCAGAGCTGCACATTGCGCCGCACGGTTTCAACATCCTGGGGCGCGGCGGTGTCGACTTTGTTGATCACGACGACATCGGCGCGGCGCAGATTGACCTCGCCCGGATAGTAAGCAATCTCATGCCCCGGACGGTGTGGATCGGTGACGACAATTTCCAGATCTGAGGCGTAGAATGGCGTGTCATTGTTCCCGCCGTCCCAGAGAATGATGTCGGCCTCCTTCTCCGCCTGGCGCAGGACGCGCCCGTAATCGACGCCCGCATAGACGACGGTGCCTTCGCGCAAATGCGGCTCATACTCCTCGCGCTCCTCGATCGTGCACTGTTGTTTGTCGAGATCGTCGGGGCTGGCAAAACGCTGCACCGCCTGGACCGCCAAATCGCCATAGGGCATGGGGTGACGCACAACGACCGGCTTCCATCCTTCCCGGCGCAGCTGGGAAGTCACCAGCCGCCCGATCGGGCTTTTGCCGCATCCGGTGCGCACGGCGCAGACCGAAATGACCGGAACTGTTGCCTTGAGCTGGGTGCGTTCGGAGCTGAGAAGCCAGAAATCGGCTCCCGTGGCCACGATGCGCGATGCCAAATGCATCAGGCTCTGGTGCGAGATGTCGCTGTAGGAGAACACGACCGCATCGATCTCGTGCTCCTCGATCAGTCGTTCCAGGTCTTTCTCCTCGAAGATCGGAATGCCGGCGGGATACAGCGGCCCGGCCAGATCGGTGGGATAGCGCCGGTTGGCGATGCCCGGGATCTGCGTGGCGGTGAACCCGATCACGTTGTATTCGGAATTGCCACGAAACACGACGTTGAAATTGTGGAAGTCTCTTCCTGCCGCGCCGAGAATCAGGATCTTCTTGGTTTTCATGGGATACCTCTCAAAGCCAGGGTCTCAAAGTTTCAACGTTTCAAGGTTTCAAGGTTTCAAGGTTCCAAGGTTCCAAAGTCGTCCGTATCCAGGCCCGTGTTTTCTGTTTTTGAAACTTTGAAACCTCTGAAACTTTGAAACCTTATTCTTTAGGACTTCTCTTCCACATCGGCACACACGGATTCCAGTTGTGAACATCCTTCTGGAAATCGCGACCGGCCTGTGTGGCGCCGACTGCAGCTAAGTCCTCGATGGGCGACTTCAGAAGTTCCGCGATGTACTTTTCAATCTGCTCGCGCAGGCGGGGGTTTTTCAGAGCGTCTCGCAGCTCGGGCTTTTCTACATGGGTGAATCCACCGCACAGCGGACACTTCACAACGTCGTCGTTAGTCATTGCCAGCCCCTCGGTCAAGGAATTCTGCGGTCCGGATGCCGCTCTGCACCGGTCTGACCGCTTGTCCTATTAAAGGATGGGGGCTTAGTCGGGACAGTGATAAGGGTCGCGGGGGATTGTGATGGCGGTCACATAGTCAGTGAATCTGTAGGATACTTCCCTCTCGGGAAATGAGGCAGGGAGGGGTTATGTCCCGTTTGTGCTGCGCGGTGCCGTTCGTCACGGCGATGGCGATGGTGATGGGCCGGTGTTCAACTTCGTCGTCACCGCCGCCGATTTCCGTCAGCCTGTCTCCTTCCTCTCCGCAGGCGATTGATCAGGGCCAGTCGGTCGCGATCACGGCAACCGTAACGAACGACACGTCCGCTAAAGGGCTCATGTGGAATCCGGTTGGCCCGGGTTCGCTCAACACATCGACCGGCCTATCGGTCAGCTATATTTCCCCGAGGACCAGCATCACCAGCGCAGAGCAGGCAACGGTCACCGCAACGTCGGTAGCAGATCCAACGAGGAGCGCTTCCCTGCAAATCACGGTCAACCCTTAGCCGCAGATTCCAATTCTTCAGACGCTCGCGAGTGGATCGGTGGGTACGCCGTACAGCCAGATGATTGAACTCACCGGCGGCACGGCGCCGTTCCAGTGGAGCATCTACAACGGGCCAATTATCACCGGCAACTACGTGGGTGGATCGGTGCCGGACGGGCTGACGCTGAATGCCAGTACTGGGGTGATCAGCGGAACGCCGACCGGCCGTGGAACGTGGTACTTCCAGGCGACTGTGACCGACGCGACGGGAGTGACGGTCTCTGATGGCCTTCTGAGCATCCAGATCAATCCCGTCGCACCGCCCGGAAATCCGGTTCCCTTCCTGAACCAACCGTTGGTGCCGACAGCGGTCGCGCCGGGCGGCCCCGGCTTAACGCTGAGCGTGAGCGGGACCGGGTTTGTTTCCCCGGCAACGATTGTTTTCAATGACACTGGGTTCACGACAACATTCGTGGACAGCGAGCATCTCACCGCGATGATTCCAGCGGCGAGCATTGCCACTGCGGGCACAGCTTCGGTGTCGGTCGTGAATCCGTCGCCAGGCGGCGGCCAGTCCAACGTAGTGTATTTTCAGGTGGGAGCCAAGGAAACGAACGTCAACTTCGCCAACGCTCAGCAATCGCCGCTGCAGGTTCCCGAGCCGTCTGCCTTAGCAATCGCGGACTTCAACGAGGACGGCAAGCCGGACCTTGCCATCGCGGCGATCAACCGGGTGTATGTGTATCTCGGGAAGGGCGATGGCACATTTACTGCCGCGTTGGGATCTCCGGTGCCGCTGCCTAGCCCGCCCTACGATGACTTCCCCTCACCCGAGGTCGGGCCGATGGTCTTGGGCGACTTCAACAACAGTGGTCATCAGGGACTTGCTGTTGGACTGCTTCAGAATGAGGCTGTAGATATCCTTTTCGGCAACGGAAATGGTACTTTCACCGTTTCCGACACGCAGGCAAATACCATGGGTGGACCCACGGAGTCCATCACGGCTGCCGACTTTAACGCAGATGGATACCTGGATCTGGTTTCGCTCAACAGCATTAGCGGTATATCACCGCTTACGTTGCTGGGATACGGCCACGGCGCCTTCAACGCGGTGGAGCAAAACTTCCAGGTTGGAGGGGTCTCGTCGGCGGCTGGAGATTTTAACGGAGACGGGAAGCTCGACTTGGTGATCGACGGGGCAACCATCCTGCTCGGCAACAGCGACGGAACATTCAACGAGGGAGTTACTCTGAACGTCGGAACCTTTGTGACGGTGGCTGACTTCAATGGCGACGGCAAGCTCGATCTGGCAGTCTGCAATCCCACCACGAATACGGTGACCATTCTCCTCGGCGATGGCACGGGAAATTTTGCCACTGCATCCGGGTCGCCGATTGCCGTCGGCAATCAGCCGGAAGCGATCATCGTGGGAGATTTCAACAATGACGGGAAGCTGGATCTCGTTACCGCCAACTACGCGGACAACACGGTCACGCTTCTGCTCGGCAACGGCGACGGGACGTTCACCCAGGCGTCCAGCTCGCCGTACACGGTCGGCAAAGGTCCGCTCGCAATTGCGGCGGCGGACTTCAATGGCGATGGCAAACTCGATCTGGCCGTGGCGAACAGCCTGGAGGGAACGGGAACGGTATCCATCCTGCTCCAGCAGTAGCCGGAGCTAATTCATGCGAGGCAGCGACTGTACTTAGAACCCCTCGCCTCGTCAATGATTAACATGGCGGCCCGGAGATAACAATCAATGGCTCAAACCAAAAGCCGCGCTCGCCGTCAGTGATCCGCGCACTCGATTCCGCGATCGGGAATCGCAGCGCGTCCTAAAGTGAGGTAGCGTCGTTTACGCCGCTTCCCCTTCCCTGCTACCATCATTTGTTTACAACCCAGCTTCAAGCGAATCTGATTACGCATTCATAAATTTACGGAGGAAATATGGCAATCAAAGTTGGTATTAACGGCTTCGGACGCATCGGCCGCAACGTGTTGCGGGCCTCGCTGAAGGATCCGAATCTGGAATTCGTTGCGGTCAACGACCTCACCGATCCGAAAACACTGGCCCACCTGCTGAAGTATGACTCAGTGTTAGGTAACTTGCACAATCAGGTTTCCGCCGGCACCGACAGCATCACCGTAGACGGAAAGACGATCAAGGTATTCAAAGAGAAGGACCCGGCGGCGCTGCCCTGGGAGTCAGTCGGGGCGCAGGTCGTGATCGAGTCAACCGGCAAGTTCACCGACGGCAACGATGCCAAGAAGCACCTGCGCGGGCCGGTGAAGAAAGTGATCATCACAGCCCCGGCGAAGAATGAAGACATCACGCTGGTGCTCGGGGTGAATCACGAGAAGTACGACGCCAAGAAGCACAACATCATTTCGAACGCCTCGTGCACCACGAACTGCCTTGCGCCAGTGGCCAAGGTGATTCAAGACGAATTTAAGATCGTCAGCGGCACCATGACGACGATTCACTCGTATACGAACGACCAGGTCATTCTCGACTTCCCGCACAAGGATCTGCGGCGTGCGCGGGCGGCGGCGATCAACATGATTCCGACTTCGACCGGCGCCGCGAAAGCGCTGAAGCTGGTCATTCCCGAACTCGCGGGAAAACTCGATGGATTCGCGATGCGCGTGCCCACACCGAATGTCTCCGTGGTCGACTTGGTGGCGTGGGTCGAGAAGAAGACAACCAAGGAAGAAGTGAATGCCGCGCTCAAGAAGGCGTCGGAGTCGGGTCCGCTGAAGGGATATCTCGGCTATGAGGAGCACGAGCTCGTGTCCTCAGATTTCAAGGGCGATGCCCGCTCTTCAATCGTGGATGCGCCCTGTACTATGGTGGTCGGCGGCAACTGCGTGAAGGTGATCTCCTGGTATGACAATGAATGGGGATACTCCTGCCGCGTGCGCGACCTGATTGACTACATTGCCGGAAAGGGCCTGTAACAACGAGACTGTCATCCTGAGGCGGGCGCAGTTTGCCCGCCGAAGGACCAGGGCGAGCCGCGCGGTTCAACAGAGCATGCCCCTCAGAGAGCGAAGCACCGAAGGGCGCGTCAGGCTCGCATCCTTATCGAGGACTCCAGCCATGTCCAAGCTTTCCATTCGTGATCTTCCGCTCAATGGCAACCGCATTTTCATGCGTGTGGACTTCAACGTGCCGCTCGAAGACGGCCGCGTGATGGACGACACGCGCATCCGCGAAACTCTGCCGACGATCGAATACGCCCTGCGCCACGGCGCGCGCCTGATCCTGGCTTCGCACCTGGGACGCCCCAAGGGCAAACCCAATCCCAAGATGAGTCTGAAGCCCGTGGCGGAGCGGCTGCGCATGCTGCTCGACAAGGAACTGGCGCGCGGGGAAAACGTAGGCTTCTGTCCCGACTGCATCGGACCGGAAGCCGAAGAAGTCGCAACGCATCTCGAAAAAGGCCAGACGTTATTGCTCGAAAACCTGCGCTTCCACGCCGAAGAGGAAGCCAACGACGAGGCCTTCTCTCGGCAACTGGCGAACCTGGCCGAGTACTGCGTCAACGACGCTTTCGGGACAGCACATCGCGCGCACGCTTCGACGGTTGGCATCACAAAATTTATGAAGCTGTGCGCCGCTGGCCTGCTGATGGAGAAGGAACTAAAGTATCTGGGCAAGGCGCTGGAACATCCCGACAAACCGTTCGTGGCGATTCTGGGCGGCGCCAAGGTCAGCGACAAGATCGGCGTGATTGAAAACCTGATGAACAAGGTGAACGCGCTGATCATCGGCGGGGGAATGGCGTATACATTTCTCAAAGCACAGGGACAGGAGATTGGGAAATCGCTGCTCGAAGCCGACAAAATCGACTTTGCCAAACAACTGCTGGCAGAAGCGAAGAAACGGAATCTGAAATTCCTGCTGCCGGTCGATCATGTGGTGGCGTCGAAGCCTGAGGCTAACGCCGTGATTCAGCAAATCGGCGAAGGCCAGCCGATTCCGGCTGACAAAATGGCGCTCGATATCGGGCCAAAGACGATTGAGATTTTTTCCGAGGAAATATCGCGTGCCCGCACAATCGTGTGGAATGGACCGATGGGAGTCTTTGAGGTTCCCGGATTCTCGCGCGGAACGTTCAAGATTGCGCAAGCTGTCGCCGACAATGCTGGCGCGACTTCGATTGTGGGCGGCGGCGATTCGGTCGCGGCGGTGCATGCGGCGAACGTGGCCGACAAGATCACGCACATTTCCACCGGCGGCGGAGCGTCGCTGGAATTTCTGGAAGGCAAGAAGCTGCCGGGCGTGGAAGCACTGACGGACAAAAAGTAGTCAGCTTACAGACGATCGAGCGTGAGTCGATCGGGCACTCCGTCGAAATATTTTTCGAGTGCTCCTGAAAAAATGTCGGCGCCGGGGGACATGTCGTCACCCGCAATCTGGGCAAACAGAGTCATGCAAGATCTGAACTTCATGTCGTCGGGAGATCCGAAAATCTCTGCAGCAGACCGGTTTTGCACCTGGAGAACCAGCCGGGTGCACTCCTTCAGTCGGGAACCGAGGACCGGATGTCGGAGATAGGCCCGGGCCTCATCGAGGCCGGAGATCGCGTATTCGATCGCGGTCGGGCTTCGTCCGAGGCCTTTGATCTGGGGAAAGATGAACCACATCCAGTGACTCATCTTCGCGCCAGCTTGGAGTTCAGCCAGCACATGCTGGAAAACTCGGGCCTGAGCCTGTACGAAACGTTCCAGATTGAATGGATCGGTGGTTTCGGAATTGATGGTCCGGTGTTTCGCTGCGGCACACATAACCTTCTTGCCTCCGGCTTGTTATCTCCATCGATGAGTTTATTACCTAGGACATGACTTCGATTTGAAAAGGCGACTCATGAGAAAAAAAGTAATGGCGGCCAACTGGAAGATGTACAAGAATCCCGACGAAACGCGGGCATATTTCCGTGACTTTTTGCCAATGGTGGCAGGCCATGACCGCGATGAAATCGTGGTCTGCCCGCCCTACACGGATGTCGGCGCCGCAATCGAAGAGGCCCGGGGGAGCAATGTCGCTATCGGCGTGCAGAACGTTCACTGGAAGGCCGACGGAGCGTACACCGGCGAAATTTCCGCTCCCATGTTGCTGTGCCTTGGCGTCACGCACGCGATTGTAGGCCACTCGGAACGCCGCCAGTACTTTGGCGAGACCGACGATACCGTCAACCTGCGATTAAAGACTGCGCTGGAGTCGGGGCTGACGCCGATCTGCTGCGTGGGCGAAGTCCTGGAAGAACGCGAAGCAGGAATGACCGATGACGTCCTGCGCCGCCAATGCGTGCGGGCGTTCCATGCAATTTCGGCGAAGAAGGCTGCAAAGCTGATTGTTGCCTATGAGCCGGTCTGGGCGATTGGAACCGGCAAGACCGCTACGCCCGAACTCGCAGCTGAGGCGCACGCACTGATCCGCTACGAGGCCGGCAAGATTTTCGGAGAGGAATTTGCCGCCCAGATGCGCATTCTGTACGGCGGCTCGGTGAAACCAGAAAACACCTCAGCCCTCATGGCACAGGACGAGATTGACGGAGCGCTTGTGGGCGGAGCGTCGCTCGACCCGAAGTCGTTTGCGGCGATCGTGAAGTACTGAGATTCTCCTGCGCTCCTGCGCCGGTTCAATCGGCGGGCGTACTACTCCATCCACACCGACTTTCCGTCCCGGAGCCGAATCAGGCCCCGGCTGCCTTCGCCTCGGATTTTGCGACCTTGGGCAGTTCGAACTTCAGAACCCCAGCCTGCAGTTCAATCACTGAGCCATCCGGATCAATCTCTGCTGGCAACTCAACCACCTTGAGAATCTGATCGGGATAGAAATCTGTCGGTTGCGTTCCCGTGGTCGCGCCGGCCGGGACCATCTCTTTCGCGCCGAGAATCACAAGACGCCTAGGCTCGACGCTGACTTTGAGTTCCGTATCCGAGAGGCCGAGAACACTGGCGCGGACGCTGAGGCGGTCTGGTGACTCGGAAATTGCAATGGACACCGGCCGCAGCAGCTCGGACTCCGACTGGAACCAATCTTCCCAAGCGTGCCCGTGCTCGCGACTGCGAGCCTCGAACAACTCGTAGGCGCGGCGGGTGATGGCAAGCTGCATCTGCTGCATTTCCCATTTCACAGCTTCCGGATCGCTAGGCCGCAGGAGTTTCGCCGGCTCGGTTCGTGGGCGGGCGGTTTTTGCTGATTTCATGACTTCCTCCTTCGCGGGGAGTGGTGAAAGAGGTTTGGTCGGGCTCGCCTCCCACCGGCCGACGGGCGGAAGCGAGCCGTTTTTGACGGAGCCAGAGCAGCGTTCACCCTGGCAAAATTCATTCTCCGTCTGGAGACCTAGATATTCCGTGATCTGAATCACCGAAATCAAGCCGAAAAAACGGAGAGCGTTCCCTTTCCGGGAAATCAGTGACCCCGATCACCGAAAAGTTGAGCGCCAGGAATAGAATAGGCGAGAGAAAAAGCCGCGCAAGCGGACTCCTCGGAACCGTTTCGTTCCGGCATCTTTGTTCCATCCAGCGAGGAGGTCTTATGCCGCTCAACAAGCTCCGCGAGTATCTGGACTCCCACAACGTCAAGTACCTGGTGATTTCTCACTCTGTCGCCTACACCGCGCAAGGAATCGCCGCTCTCGTGCACCTGTCCGGCAAGAAGCTGGCCAAAACCGTGATTGTGCGGATTGATGGCGCGCTGGCCATGGCTGTGATTCCGGCGTCGTTGCACGTGGATCTCGACCTGCTGCGGGCCGCGTCCGGCGCCCGCGCCGTGGAACTTGCCACCGAGCAAGAATTCAAGGACAAGTTTCCCGACTGTGAGACCGGCGCCATGCCGCCGTTTGGGAATCTCTACGGCATGGAGGTCTATGCCGATCCGAGCCTGGGCGAGTTTGAGGAGATCACTTTCAACGCAGGAACGCATCGCGAGTTGATGCGGATGAACTGGGCTGACTTGGTGCGGTTGGTGAATCCGAAGATGGTCAACCTGACCCACCGGCCGACAGCTGCTGCAGCTTAGTGGCTACTGTCTTCTCGAGGATAAGGAGGAGGAAAAATTACTGCGCTTTCTTGCGCCCGATGGCCATGATGTGCGAACTCGCGCCGAGCACGGAGGGTTCGCGCTCAACTTTGCGCACGATGCCGAGCAGGCGCTCGCGCTGCGCGGGATCGTTCCACAGGCGGTCGAAGTCAGCGGCAAGCCAGCCGGGGCCTTCGATCGCAACCAACTCCAGAACGTCAAGCCCCGCGGCCACAAAATCGCGGTACAGCTCACCCGGCCTATGCAGGAACGCGTCGGTGAAATAGACGGGATTGCTGGTGGGATTGCGATGCTGGCCGTCGTGGAGGTCGCGGTCGAGGATCGGCGCGAATAACGGATCGGCGAAAAATCCGTGCGCGAGTGAATCAAACAACGACGCGAAGTGGCTGATGCCTGCGCCCCAAACCATGCCCCCGGGACGGACCACGCGGCGCGCTTCGCGGAGGCAGGCGAGACGATCATCTCGTTCCACCAGATGGTAGAGGGGGCCGAGCAGCAGGACGGCGTCGACGCTGTTATCCCCGTGCAGCAGATGGCGCGCATCGCCCACTTGTGCGGACGCCAGTGGATGCTCGGCTTGTTGCGCCGAGGCTGCCCGTGCCTGTTCCACGTGCTTCGGCACAGGGTCGATCAGGTGCACTTGATATCCGCGCGTGGCCAGCCAGCAGGCATAGATGCCGGCGCCGCCACCCGCGTCAATGATCGTTGCCGGAGGCGGAGGCAAATAGCGAAGGATTAGTTCCTGTGTGCGCGCATGCTCCAGTCGAAACCACCCGCTACGCAGGCGCTCGGCTTCATCAGCGTCGCCGTAGTAGCGGACAATCTCGGGCAAGGAATCATCGCTGCTCATTCAATTCGCGGCTCCCGAGGACTTACCCGCCCGGCTCACACACCCACGCGACGGTGCGGGGCGCGATAACCGAGTTGCATGGAGATGTGCCGGGCCGCGTCTTTCAACGCTTCCAGAATGCGCGGTATGGTTTGCGCGTTGACCTGGTTGACGGTGCCGCTCAAGCCCAGACTGGCCTCGATCTCTCCCTGCTGGTTGAAGACGGGCGCGCCCAGGCAGCGTGCGCCGATGTTATTTTCTTCGTCGTCGACGGCGTAACCCTGGGTGCGAACCTTTTCGAGTTCTTTCAGCAGGCGCGGCACGGTGGTGATGGTCTTGGGCGTGCGTTTTTCCATGCCCCGCTCGGAGAGAATTTTCTCCAGTCGCTCCTGCGGAATGTGCGCGGCCAGCGCCTTGCCGACGCTGGTGGCGTGCACGCGCATACGGCGGCCCACCCAGGTGTCCATGCGGATGAATCCCTGCGGCTCGACCTTTTCGATGTAGACGGCGTCGGGGCCGTCGAGGATCGCCAGGTGGCAGGTGAGATTCGTCTTCTCCATCAGGTGACGCATGATGGGCAGTGCGACTTCCCTCACGTCAATCCCGCTGAGAGCACCACGGCTCAGGCTGAGAATCTTGAGTCCCACGCGGTATTTGCCGGAATCGCCGTCCCGGTTCAGGTAGCCCTGAGTTTCCAGCGTGCGCAGGATATAGCTGGCGGAACTCTTTGGAATCCGCAGCTTACGGCTGATTTCCGCATTCGACAGGCCCTCCGGCTCCTGCGCCACCGCCTCCAGCATGGCCAGGGCGCGTTCAACCGCCACGGAAGGAGATTCGTGGTTGGAGGACATAGAGACTCGGTCATCCTAGCAAACCCGGATCGGACAATAAAGTGAATAAGTGTTCCATATATTGAACAATTGGCTTGACCCTGAACGTTACCCACCTTAGGATCAGCCGACATTGTGAATTATAGTTCAGCCTGTTGAACAGAGATACAACGCATTACGGAGCCGCCATCATGACACCAACCGCCGTCGCCGACCCGGAGAAAGCCACGTTGCTCAATCCGGTCAACACTACGCCCGCCGATTTCGATCCAAGCCGCGACCTTCCCGTCGGCTTCATGGACTTCTTTTTGCCGCTGCACCGGGCCTTCACGCCGCGCCAGCAGGAACTGGTTGTAAAACGGACGGAGCAGTTGCAGCGCTCTCTGGAAGGCGACAAGCCCACGCACCACTTCCCTTCCGACACTGTGCGCAACGGCTGGCGGATCACGCTGCCGGAGTGGTGCCAGGACCAGCGCAACCAGATGACCGGGCCCGCCGACGACGCCGAACTCTGCGTGAAAATGCTCAACTCGGGCGCACCTGGCGTCATGCTCGATCTGGAAGACTCCTGCGTGAACGAGTGGTCACACCAGCAGATTGGCGTCGCCAACATTCTGGCGTGCCTGCGCGGCCAGCTCAGTTACTACGACCAGAAGCGCCAGCGCACAGTTGAGATTCAGCCCAGCAGCACCGTGATTTTCACGCGGCCTCGTGGATTGCATCTGCATCAGGCCGGGTTGGTGCCGGGCGAACTGGTCTCGGCGGCGCTGTACGACGTGGCGCGCGTTTTCTATGGGATGAATCCGGCGGAGCTGAGGCATCCGCTCTGCATCTACATTCCAAAATCCGAGTCGGCCGAAGAGGCACTGTGGTGGCGCGACTTGTTCCAGACACTCGCAAAGCAGCGTGGCCTGCCGCACGACTACATCAAGAGCATGGCGCTGGTGGAGGCCCACCCGCTGGCGTTTCAGATGGAGGAGTTCGCCTATAACCTGCGCGATCACCTGGTTGGGCTCGACCTGGGCCGATGGGATTACATGGCGAGCCTGATCCATTTCAATCTCGACGACCCGAACTGGGTTCTGCCCGACCGCAACACGATTCCTCATGACGTCGCGTTCTTCCAGAACCTACGCGAACTGCTGGTTGACATTTGCCATCATCGCGGAATCCTCGCGATTGGCGGCATGACGGCGCTGTATCCCAGCCGCGAAGATGCGGAACTGAATGCGCGCGCGCTGGCAGTCCTCGAGCAAGACAAGAAGAACGAGGCGAACTGCCTGATGGATGGAGCGTGGACCGGCCATCCCGATCAGAACGCGATCGCCGTGGCGCAGTTCCCTTACCCGAACCAACTGCAGAAACGGCCGAAGAATGCGAGCCGCTATCCCGACCTGCGGCCGGTTCCTACCGGCGTGGGTACCCACACGCTGAAAGGCACGCGGGCGGCGGTTCGCACCGTGATCCGCTACCGGCACGGCGTGCTCAGCGGCAATGGCGCGAGCCTGCTCGATGGCTACATGGAAGATCTCGCTACCGACCGCATTTATCGCCTGATGATCGCGCAGCGCGTCGTGCATCGCGATCTCGTAAAAATTTACGACGACGATGGGCGGCCTGTGAAGCACACGCCGGAGCTGATTACACGGCTGTTCGACGAAGAGCTCGATCGCCTGCTGAAAGAGCTGCCGGCCGGGTCTCCCGCGGAAGAGGCCGACCGCTTCCGCCGGGCCCGCGAGATTAGCGAAGCCATGATTGTTCAGGGAGAATTCAACCCCTCTTAAGAAAACGAACAAGCTCAAAAAGCGAGTTCAGAGCCCGAAGCTAGCACCACGAGATCAGCAGTACAAAATTTGTTCAGGAGAAGAGAGTACATGTCGTCCAACGGAAACGAGCACAGCCACCAGCCTTCAACTCACCCTGGAAGTACCGAACGGTTGCGCAACGAAAAAGAACGTGCCACGCAGTATGCGCTGGCCCAGCCATGCCTGGCCAACGACTGGGCCACAAACCCCCGCTGGCAGGGCATTGAGCGGCCCTACACTGCCGAAGACGTGCTGCGGCTGCGCGGCTCAATTCACATTGAGCACACGCTGGCGCGCATGGGTGCCGAGCGCCTGTGGGAGCTGCTGCAGACCGATCCTTACGTCAACGCGCTGGGCGCCGTAACCGGCAACCAGGCGGTGCAGCAGGTGCAGGCCGGGCTGAAGGCGATTTACGTCAGCGGCTGGCAGGTCGCAGCCGACGCCAATAATGCGTGCTCCATGTATCCGGATCAGAGCCTGTATCCGGCAGACAGCGTTCCGAATCTCTGCCGGCGCATCAACAATGCGCTGCAGCGTGCTGACCAACTCCATCACGCCGAGGGCAAGGTGGCGCCGAGCGAGACGTGGTTTGCGCCGCTTGTGGCTGATGCCGAAGCGGGATTCGGCGGCAACCTAAACGCCTTCGAACTGATGAAAGCCATGATCGAAGCGGGCGCGGCCTGCGTTCACTTCGAGGACCAGCTGTCGTCCGCAAAGAAGTGCGGTCATCTTGGTGGCAAAGTGCTTGTGCCGACGAGCGAGGCGATCCAGAAGCTGGTGGCCGCACGGCTCGCGGCTGACGCGATGGACGTGCCCACGCTGGTGATGGCCCGCACCGACGCCGACAGCGCCCACTTGCTAACCAGCGACATTGATCCACGTGACCGCGTGTTCTGCTCCGGCGAGCGCACGTCAGAAGGCTTCTTCCGCATTCGCGGCGGAATCGAGTCGGCGATTGCACGCGGCCTAGCCTACGCACCGTATTCAGATCTGATCTGGTGCGAAACTTCGCACCCGGATCTCGAAGAAGCCCGGCAGTTCGCCGACGCCATTCACGCCAAGTATCCGAACAAGATGCTGGCCTATAACTGTTCGCCCAGCTTCAACTGGCGCAAGAATCTGGACGAAGCGACCATTGCGAAGTTCCAGCTCGAACTGGCGAAGATGGGGTACAAGTTCCAGTTCGTGACGCTGGCCGGTTTCCACGCCCTGAACCTCAGCATGTTCGAACTGGCGCGCGGCTACAAGATGTCCGGCATGACGGCTTATTGCCGGCTCCAGGAGAAAGAATTCAGTCGCGAGACGCAGTACGGGTACGAGGCGGTGAAGCACCAGCGCTTCGTGGGAACTGGATACTTCGACCAGGTGCAGCAGGTCATCACGGGCGGATTGGCGTCCACGATCGCGCTGACGGAATCGACGGAGGCGGAGCAATTCACCGGCCTCAAGCCGCTGGTGCATCCGGAGAAGGGACCCGACGCGGCTTGCCAGCCTGTCCTCGGCGAATGCCCGCACACGCCGGTCGTTAACATCGATCTGGGTTCGGAGGAGATGCTGCTGCCGTCTGGGGACTAAGCGATCGCAGCCGCGGTCGTGAAATTGAACGAAGGGCCGGTCGAAACTGACCGGCCTTTTTCGTTCTTTCACTGCGCCGCAACGGCGGTAAGAGCCGATGCAGCTGAGTTTCGCGGCACATGTGCCGCCGAGGCGACCGCCTGCGGCAGAATTTCCAGAAAGCGCTCGACTTCCTGCTCGGTATTGAAGCGTCCCAAACTCAGGCGCAGCAAGCCACGGGCACTCTCGGCGTCATAACCCATGGCAAGGAGCACCGGCGACGGCTCGCCGGAATGTTGGGCGCTGCACGCGCTTCCCGCCGACACAGCAACTCCGGCCGCATCAAGAGCCGAAAGGAGCCCGCCGAGTTCGCGCTCCTGGCCGCGAAATCCGAAACTGAGATGCCCGGGCAAACGATGGACGGCGTGTCCGAACACGTAGCAATTCGGAAACTGCCGCGTGAGTTCCAGAGCAATGTTCTCGCGAAACTGAGCGAGCCGTACAGCGTCACTTTCCAACTCCTGACGCGCGATTTCTGCCGCAGCGCCAAGGCCGACAATTCCGGCAACATTTTCCGTCGCCGACCGCAGGCCACGCTCCTGCC
Source organism: Candidatus Sulfotelmatobacter sp. (assembly GCA_030038255.1). Taxonomy (GTDB): domain Bacteria; phylum Acidobacteriota; class Terriglobia; order Terriglobales; family Acidobacteriaceae; genus Sulfotelmatobacter. The sequence goes on from JASHPH010000144.1 coordinate 19,581, forward strand.
CACCTCCGAAAATGATGGGCGATAACTTCACGTTCTTGTGCACATAGAGCGCCCCCACTCCCTTCGGTCCATGCAGCTTGTGCGCCGAAAGCGAGAGCAGATCAACGTGGAGACGATTCACATCGAGCGGAATCTTGCCTCCCGCCTGCACCGCATCGCTATGAAACAAGACGCCGTGGAGTTTGGTTAGATGGGCCAGTTCCTCGATCGGCTCAAGTGTTCCCACAACATTGTTCGCCGCCATGATGGAAACCAGCGTCACGTTCGATTGCAGCGCGCGGAGCAGGCTGTCCGTGCGCACAATTCCCTCGGCGTCAACCGGCAGATGCGTGATCTTTGCTCCTGACTCGGCGAGAAAACGGCAAGTCTCAAGAATCGCCGCGTGCTCGATCGCACTGGTGACGATGTGTCCCGGCTTACCGCTGGCGCGCACTGCGCCGATCAGCGCCAGATTGTCAGCTTCAGTTCCACTGGCGGTGAAGACGATTTCTTCTGGCTGAGCACTAATCAGCGCTGCGACCTGCGCGCGCGCTTTCTCCACAGCCTCTCGCGCCATACGCCCTTCGCGATGCAGGCTCGAAGGATTGCCAAACGCCCCGCCCAGAAATGGCGCCATCGCGTCGAGCACGCGCGGATCGAGCGGCGTGGTGGCGGAATGATCGAAGTAGATTCGCGAATTCATTTTTTTCTCCAGCGTGGCTGCGCCGGTTCTTCTTGCGGATTGCGCGCCTAAAAACACGAATGCCTCATCCGGGATTGAAGGGGATGAGGCAACTGCTCACCGCGATCTCATGTCCCCCGCGAACCGGGCGGGAATTGGCACCAGGCGATCAGGCTGTCTTCCTGATCCGGTTGTCGTGGCTTCTGCGGGCCCGTTACCCTCAGCCACTCTGCATGAGATACGGCTTGGTTCCCGCACGAATGCAGGAACTGTCCACGATACGGGTCAACGCGCGCGCCGTCAAGAAGGAAGTGCGTAGCGGGAATCACGGATCAGCGTGACTTGAGTCACGGCACTCGCTGGTGCGTTGAGCTTCAGACGGGCGTCTCGTTTCTAATGGCCGCCCGCCATTGCCGACACCTGCGATTCGGTGAGCCAACTCTGATGGTCGCTTTCGCCGTCCGCTTATGGCATAGTGAGACTTGCGAAGTGTCGCATGATCGATCAGGAAAAACTCGGAAAGGGCCGCATGTGGGGGTATCTGGTCGGGATTGTTCTGCTTGTAGTCGTTGTGGCCTGGAAATACCTGACGCGCTGAGATTGGATGCCCGCTCTGGGGCGAGTCAGTTCCCGAATCCCCTTTGCTATAATGAATTTGCCTCGGCGCTGATGCTTGGGCGCTGACGTTCCAGATTTGTGCGGAAGTGGTGGAACTGGCAGACACACCATCTTGAGGGGGTGGCGCCGAAAGGCGTGGGGGTTCAAATCCCCCCTTCCGCACCATGAGTTCTGTTCGCCGGGTTCTGCTCGCGCGCGACGTTCAATCCGAAGTTCAATCCGATTGAACAAGTGAGAAACGTGTCAGGCGGTCGGCAAGGAAAATACTGAGCCTATGATCTATCTCATCACGGTTATTCACGTACTGGTTTGTTTCTTCATCATCATCGTGGTGCTGCTGCAGAGCGGCAAGAGCGGCGACATTTCCGCCGCCTTCGGCGGGCAGGGCAGCCAGACGGCGTTCGGTCCGCGGGGCGCGGCCAGCGCGCTTTCAAAGGCCACGACCTGGTCGGCGATTGCATTCATGATCACGTCCATCACGCTCTCGATCTATGCATCCAGGCGCAGCGGGCCGTCGTCGGTGTTGCAGGGACTCAAGTCGCAGCCGGCGAAGACTCAGCCGGCCGCTCCGGCGCAGACTCCGGCCACTCCTGCGCAGCAGAAGTAGGCTCATCCAAAACCCCTCCGGCGCCGGCTCTTTCCGTTCTGGAGAAAGCCGGCTGTTTGATTTTTGACTTCTTTCACCAGCCTCGAGAATACCCGCTCAAAGCGCCATGAGCACTTCGTTGTGTTTCCCTGACGCGAGATGCTACCATCCGTTTAGACGCATTTCTGGAGGTTATCCATATGTCGGATCGTGAGGGCGGCAATAGTTTCGTTTGGTTCCTGGCAGGACTTGGTTTGGGAGCGCTGGTGGGAGTGCTCTATGCGCCGCGTTCGGGCAGCGAGACGCGGGAAGCGCTGCGCACCCGCGCCGAGGAAGGCCGCGACTATGTGCGCAACCGTGCCCGCGAGGCCCGCGAACAGGCCTCGCAGTGGGCTGACCGTGGCCGCGAAATGCTGAACCAGCAGAAGGAGCAATTCCGCGCCGCCTACGAGGCGGGCCGTCAGGCCTATCACGAAACTACGGCGGAGACGGGCACGCCGAAGGGCTTGTAAGTATTTCGGACCGGCTCTTTGCCCGAGTCGGCGATCGAGGTACTTGGCGGAGGGTCACCTATGAACAATCTCACAGTCTTCGTTGCTCTCACGGGAATTGCTGTGGTATTGCAGGCGGCCGTTCTGCTCGCCATGTATTTGGCCATGCGCAAGAGCAGCGCGCGCATGGAGGCCCTCGCAACAGAGGTAAAGACGAAGGTTCTGCCCACGGTCGAGCAGGCCCAGGAAATCATCACCGAGCTGCGCCCGAAAATCGAAACGATTGCCGACAACTTGCAGGAGTCGACCACTGTGGTGCGCGAGCAGGTCAAGCGCATGGATGCGACGGTCAACGATGTGGTGGACCGCGCACGGCTGCAGGTGATTCGCGCCGACGAGTTGCTTACGCGAACCCTGGACCGTGTCGAACAAACCTCTGACATGGTGCACAAGACCGTGATATCGCCGGTGCGCCAACTCTCCGGACTCATGCAGGGAATCACGGTAGGCCTGGAATTCCTCTTCGCCGGACGCAAGAATGGCGGCAAGCGGGAAGAGCGCCGCCCCGTTCCGCAGGATGAAATGTTCATCTGAAGTGAAGTCCCGGGGCATCCTTTTTAGCGAATAACTCCATCCTTCTTCGCCATGCGCTACCTGGTTCGAGCCCGCGTGAAACCTGGTCGTGAGACGGACCTGCTTGCGGCCATCGAGCAACAGACTCTGGGACAAGGATCCGTCGCTGAAGGCGAATATCTGCGCAACATGCAAGACGCGCGTCTCCACCCGGATAATACGGCTCGCTGGGTCGAGGTCTGCTACTGCCCGACGCCGCTGCAGGAAGAGCGGTCGTATTGGGAAGAATATTTCGACCTCACCCGCGTGCAGGATGCGCACGACCGGCGCAAATGCCGCGACCACAACGGCACCGAATCGTGGGCGTGCGGCGACTGCGATTGCACGGCGCGGCTGGAAGAGAACCTGAAGAGGACGGGAACCTCATTTCTGGAGTCACTGCGGGGCAAAAGTGAATAGTTCCCTTCCCTTCGTCACTACGAACATTGTGCTCGACCTGCTCAGGCCAGCAGCGGCAGCAGCGACTCCAACTGTTTCAAGTCCTGTGCCACTTCCCTCAAATTAAATACAAGGGCCCAGAAGGGCAGCATGCGATCGAGGGCGAACGGCGCGGTCGCACGCTGGGAGCGAAGATGCGCCAGGTCGGATTCGAGATCGCGAATCGCGGAATCAAGTCCTGCAGATTCTAACGGTCCCGTACGCTTGCGGGTCGCCTCCGCCAGGTCCGTGAAATTCTGTGCGGTGCGTTCCGCGAGTCGAGGCAGCGAAGGCACAAGCCCGGGCTCGACCTGCGCGTGCACATATAACGAACTATCCTCCGCCATCGCGGTGAGGCGCCGGCGCATCTGGTCGGCCAACTCGACCACCTGCTGATACGCGCTTTCATTGAACCGCGAAAATGTAAGCTCGCTGCGGGCTTCGTCCATTTGTTGGGTAATGCCGCGCCGAAGATCGTGCAGTTTATGATCGAGAGTCCGGACTTCATCTTCGTTGTCGACGCCTTGAAGAGCCGCTGCTGTGACGGCCCGATACAAAGCGCCTGCGCCGTCGAGAATGTTGGCGATCTTGAGCCGCAGGCCCTCGCGCGCCCGCACCGGCCAAAGCAGCGCACCCACGGCAAAGGCTACGAACGCACCTTCTGTCGTGTAGAGCACGCGGAGCCACGCTGTATGCCAGGGTTCGGAAATGCCGCCGAAGACGAGAATGATTGCGGCAGTGAATCCGGCCGCCGTGAAAGCAGGATGGAGCGCCGCCAGATAGGTGAAAAATGTGGCCAGTACAAAGAGCACGAGGCCGACGCCAACCGTTTCCTTACCCAGCAAGGGCATCAGGAGTGCCGCGGCGAGTGCGCCAGCAGTTGAGCCGATGGTGCGGTAGAGTGCCGCTTTCCACGAGGCGCCGAGATTGGCCTGCGTCACGACCAGCGCGGCGAAGACCGCCCAGTAGCCCTGCGGCAGATGCCATCCAGCATAAATGACATAGGCGATCGTGCCGGCGAGGCCGGTCTTGATTCCCTGCTTGATTGCGGCGGATTCGTGGGCCCAGAACGTTGGCGTGGCAGGAAAGGATGGCTGTTGCAGTGGCAGCGAAGGATTTGCGGAGGACATGCGGTGGATTATAAGCGGCGGAAAGAAAATCGCATCAACGGTGCGCCGGGAAAACCGCGCTTGCTGACCAACTCGGAACCGCAACCTCAGCATGAACCTGTGACTTGCCCGTCAGTCGCCGGCGTTACGGTAGAATCGTGAAAGCGATTCGCTTCAATCAGATTCTTATGAAGAAACTGGCAATCCTTATTTTCCTGATGAGCTTATGCTTTGGCGGCTCACCATTTTCAGCAGCCCAGACGCACAACAACTCTCAGTCACAAGCCAAAGAAGCACGGAAAATGGAGAAGAAGCAGCAGAAGGCCCAGAAAAAATACGCGAAGGCGCAGAAGAAAGCGCAGCGCAAAATGGAGAAGTACGACCGGAAGCACACGCACGACCCGAACCTGAAGCGTTAGTTTCGCAGCGGCCTTTTATGTGATCCAGCCGCCGCCAACGACAACATCTCCGTCATAGAAAACGGCTGCCTGGCCCGGGGTGATGGCGCGCTGCGGTTGGTCGAAGGTCACGAGAATCTCGTCATCACCCGCCTTTTCGGTCTTCACTTGTTCAATCATGGCCGGTGCGGGCTCGTGGCGATGGCGAATCTTCACCGCTACGCGCATGGGCTCTAGGAGATCGTCGACCGAGATCAAATTCACACGACGGGCGCGGAGGGTCTTCGAATACAAGTTCTCTTCTCCTCCGACAATCACTTGCTTTTCAGCGCCGCTAATCTGGATGACGTAGAGCGGCGAGCCGGTGGCGATGCCGAGTCCCTTACGCTGGCCGACGGTGAAGTTGTGAATGCCCGCGTGCTCGCCGATGACTTCGCCATCGGTCGTGACCAGCTCTCCCGCTGTGTCGGGCAGCGACTCGCCCTGCTCGGCAAGGTAGGCGTCAATGAAGCGCTTGTAGTCGCCGCCCGGGACGAAGCAGATTTCCTGCGAGTCGGGCTTTTCGGCGATGGCGAGGCCGTGCTTGTGCGCTAGCTCTCGGACCTGGGGCTTGGTCATGTCGCCGAGCGGAAAGAGCGTGCGGCTGAGCTGCTCCTGCGTGAGGCCGAAGAGAAAATACGTCTGATCTTTACATAGATCTGCCGGACGCTTGAGCAGCCAGCGGCCACGCGCTTCGTCATAGGCAACGCGGGCGTAGTGGCCGGTAGCGACGCGCTCGGCGCCGATCTGGCGCGCGACAACCAGAAGCTGATCGAACTTCAAGTGATTGTTGCAGAGGCTGCACGGAATGGGCGTGCGGCCGGATAGATATTCCTCGACGAACGGGCGCACCACATCGCGCTCGAAGCGCTCCTCGTGATTGACCACGTAGTACGGAATGCCGATCTGCTGGGCGACGCGGCGGGCGTCGTAGACGTCGTCAAGAGAGCAGCAACGGCCAGTGACCTGTTCGGGCATCCCCTCGCGCCCAGCCAGGCGGCGCTGGTTCCAGAGCTGCATGGTCAGGCCGATGACGTTGTGTCCTTCAGCGCGCAGCATAGCCGCGACGGTGGAGGAATCCACACCGCCCGACATGGCAACGGCGATGGTCTCGTTCGACATTGAGTCCTGTTTCGCTTCCTTAGCGGCTCACTGCTTCTTTCTTGTACACCGGCGACAGTTCCCGCAACCGCTCCACCGTTTCTGGGATGAACGCAAGAACAGTGTCGATGTCTTCAGCGGTCGTCTGCTTGCCTAGGCTGAAGCGGATGCTGGCGCGCGCCTG
>JASHPH010000145.1 GCA_030038255.1 Candidatus Sulfotelmatobacter sp.
TAACTCGGTGTGCGTCTTTTCCGAGAGCCGGATGCGGGAAATCCGCCTGTCCGGTTCGATGAGCGGGAAGAGGAAACAGAACTAAGTCAAACCGGACTGAGGCGGCGTGGCGAAAGCCCCGCCAATCGCCACCGGGAGGCTACTGTCACTGCGCCTCTTCTCGACTCCACTCGTTGACCTCAATCGACTGTCCAGCGGGTAGCGGTTTTCGGGAAGCTCTTTTCGATAAGACCGAACATACGTCTCGGGCGCACACGGTAGAGGCGTTCAGAGCCGTCCCCGCCGCTCATTCCCCTTCAGGCTGGGGACAGCGCAGGAGTCACTTCGAGCTGAGGCTCGAACCTCAACGGCATGGCGAAAGCCTGAGAGACCAGGCATAGCCGCTCCGCCCTTCTCAAAAGATCGAGAGCGCGTCCACGCTCTGCCTCGTCGGCGATCCTCAGCGTTGGCCGCAGCACGATTTCGCAAAAGCCATATCCAGACTCCATCTTGCGCAGCGTGGCCGAGGCTTCCACTTCCAGGTCGGCGCAATCGCTTTGTGTGCCGGTCGCAATGGTCCGCAGAGTCGTGGTGAAACAGCCAGCAACCCCCGCCAGCAAGAGCTCTTCGGGCGTCCAGCGTCCTTCCACACCTCCAAACTGGGCGGGAGCGCTAAAGTGAATGGCGTTCGGCGCTGTATCCGACTTGGCGAGTCCAGTATGACCGGACGTCCACCAGGCGGTGACGCGATATTGATGTTCCATATTATCCCGAGTCATATAGAGGAAACCTCCGTTCTAAGCGTTGCCAATGCACTTCAGGCCGCACGGGCCGTCTGACACGCATTTTCCACTTGGCGTGCTTTCGACGCCAATGAAACCTTCGCGCTCATTCAGAACCTGCAACAGTTCAGCGCACAGCGCGCGTCATACTTCAGGGGGTCTTTCTCTTTCATGATTTGCGTCACGAGCTTCTCAAATCTGTTTGAGTTCGCGAGATGCTCTGACATACAGCACACTCGGTGAGTTCGATTGGGCCGATTCTGTGCCGATTCTGGATCGTGGGCTGTGATTTAGATCACTTGGCCGTGTGAGATCGGACGCTATCACTTACGATCCCCGGCAGACTTTCAGCTTGCAGAGGGTTTCGGATCAACTGTTTGATAAATCCGGATAGCACTCCTAATCCCTCACGCACGTCTAGGGTTGCAGCCTGCAAACGCGTACCGCCGCGTTCTGATACGCACACTCAAGTCCAGCCAAGCCGGGTTGTTGCACTACGACCCAGGTCACGCCGTATTTCTCCCGAAAACGGGCAAAATCCGCAGCTTGAAAATCCTTCCACGGAGTCTGCGCCTGCTTCTGTTCCCACCACTTCTCGGCCAAGCGAGGAAACATGCGGACTACTCCGTTGTCCTTGACGGCGTCGGCCAGACGACTGCGCTGGGCCAGGCAGCGGAATCCGACCCGTCTTCTCCAGACACGCGCATGTAGTCGGGCTCTAGCGCAAATACTGCATCCGGAGGCGTGTTCTGCCGAATCCAGAAGAACGCTTGGGCCCACGGATTCCTCGCAGCACGGCCCGGCCACTCCAAATGTGCGCTGGTCGGAAACAGAGATCGTTGCGCCACAAACATTCCGATACTCAGGGGCACAAACAGCGCCAGCCAGCGCCAGGTGTGGTCCTTGAGTACGTACTCGCCGTCGCCACCCGCTGCACGCAAACTGATGAGAATGACGAAGGCAAAACTGCTTCCGCAAGGCAGATGTAAAGTGGGCTGGATCTCAAGAAACAGTCTTGACTCCGGTCGAGGCAAATCTTTTTTCTTGACATCCCTTTTTATAGAACTCATTGACTGTCAATGACCCGGCAATTGAGGCAGTGCGACACCCAGCCGCTGGCCCAGCTCTCGAAAATGGCTGAGCCAGGCCTCATTCACGATGCCGTGACCGTTGCCTGCCACCGCCTGCGACAACTCGTAATATGCGTTCTGCGACTTCCAAAGATTCAGGTCGAATGGCTGGACTCGCGAAAGCGCGACAACGTTCTCCACCTCTTCCAAAATCTCCAGATTGCCGGGGTTTTGCATCCACCGCTCCACTAGCGCGTTCAATCGTTGTCGCAGAGCAGACTTGAGGTTGGAAGCATCCAAGCTGAACCCGCTGCGTTGGGCAACATCCAATAGCGACCGAACCGCGTCCAGCCCGGTTGCTTGATCCGCCAAAGCGCGTCGCGCGGTCGCGGCCAGAACAAATTCGGTGGTGAGCCGCAACACCGGCGGCAGAGGCAATTGCAACTCCGACAAGAAACACATCAGCGGTGCGTGCTCCTCGTAGACGCGCCGATAGAGCGTCTCGGCATCACTCAACGTCGAGTCCACAATTTGGTTGATAATCCTTCTGCGTTCGTCTTGAAACAGCGATTTTAGAGAGTAGGTTGAGCCATAGAAGTAGCGATCAATCAGGCGTAGGCAGGCGGGAAGATCAGCTCCGGAAAACGCATTGCAGGCCCGAGAAAGGAATTCTTCGAACCATGGGTCGTCGTCCAGAGGCCGCACCCCTGCACTAAGGTTGTGATCGCCAAAGTGAAGCACTCCGAAGGCCACGCGCAACGAGGTGTCGGTGGTCTCCGATGTGAGGCAGGCCACGCCGGCTGCAAACTTCGTCTTGCCCGACTCCAGAACCTGCGTTCTCTCCAGCACAACCCGATAGCAGAACATAGAGTCATGTCCGTGGTATCCGCCGAACATCGAGCTGATAGCATAATGTGCGCCAACCCCAACCAAATCGAGCATGGTGGGCTTGATGAAGCGCTCATAGACGTGCCTGCCATTTCCACAGTCGGGCACGTTGCTCCATGCTTCCTGCAAGTGCTGCAGGAATGCCTCTTCCCGATCCTCTCCGGTGAGTTGTTGACTCAGTTGCAAGGCCCGAGCCGCGTACTGAAGAATCTGCAACGTGGCCGGACCGGTCAGTTCGTCGAAAAACCAGCCGCAGCTGGTATACATCAACATAAGGTGGCGCTGCATTTCGAGCAGGCGCAAAGCTTCTACCTTTTCGTCGGGGGACAGCGGCTGTGTCGCGTGCCGCGCGAAGAACTCGTCTTTGTTGCGGGGAGAACGATCAAGAACAACGCGGATGTAATCGTCACGCGCCGCCCAGGGTTCGATGAAGAGACGCGCACCCTTCGCCTCGAAGACGGAGCTCAGGTCGTCGCGAAGCCAGTCCAGCGCATTCCTTAAAGGACGACGCCATTGTTGATTCCATGAATTGTCGCCGCCAGACCGGCACCCGCAATCGTCCATCCACCGCGTAACGCCATGAACGCAACTCCAAGAGGTCTTCTCGAAGATCTCCACTTCTTGCGTTGGTGGATGCAAGGCCAGGTACTCGCCATAGTTGGTGATGCGGGCAAGTTGGTTGCGCTCCAGATACTCAAGAGTGTAGGCCAGAGCCATGTCGCCGTGGCGAAAATGATGGCCATAGGTTTCGCCATCAGTGGCGATGTGAACAATTTGGGGCCAAGGACGTTCCCCGTTGAAGCCGCTCAGCAGGCGCTGCGCAAAGCGTTCGCCATCCATTAGCAAGTTCTCGAACGCGACGGCATGCGAAATCGGGCCGTCGTAAAAGAACAAGCTGATCGTGCGTCCGGATGGGAGATGACAGTTGTAAGCGCGCGTGGGGTCAATTCTGCCGCCCTCGACGCCTTGCCACTCTTCCCAAACTTGGTGGCGCATCCGTCGCGCCTGGTATGGACTTAACACGGTGAATTTGATTCCGGCTTCGCTCAAGAATTCGAGGCTCTCTACGTCCACGGCCGTCTCGGGTAGCCACATGCCCTCGGGATCGCGTCCGAAGTGGTGTTGGAAGTCGCGGAGTCCCCAGATGATCTGAGTGCGTTTGTCGCGAGTGTTCGCGAGCGGCAGGATCATGTGGTTATAGGCCTGAGCCAGCGCCGATCCATGACCGGAAAACAGCTGCTGGCTTTCGCGGTCTGCCGCGATCATCCGCTCGTAAGCCTGAGGTGCCTTTTGCCGTAGCCAGGAAAGCAGGGTCGGACCGAAGTTGAAGCTGATGCGGGAGTAGTTGTTGACGATCTTCGCGATTCTCGACTGTCCGTCCAGAATCCGCGCCGCCCCGTTCGGCAGATAGCACTCAGCTGTGACTCGCTCGTTCCAATCATGGTACGGAGACGCGGAGTCTTGCAATTCGACCGCTTCAAGCCACGGATTTTCCCGTGGTGGCTGATAGAAATGACAATGGATACAAACATAGCGCTGCATGGCGCCGAGGCTCCCGCGAATCGGGCCTGCGCAGCGTGGTGACTGTTTTCGGGGCTGCGCGGGCCGTACTCGCACAACAAAAATGGGACAGACAACGCGGTCTTTCCCGCCTACGCAACACTAACGCCGCTCTGCGGGCAGGGATAGAGACATCTCTGGTACCCCAAGCGTCGTTGTTGTTAAATCCGGATTGCACGTGCGCCGTGGAAAGGTGCTGGACGACTGCGGGTGAAAGTCCCGCCCGGGAACTAGGTTCGCTCCACCCGGAAGCAATCAGAGCGGCGGTGGAGGAAACGAAGCCGTCGGAGCCTCTGGTGTAGAGGGTCACTTTAGGTGACTTGGCGAGCATGTAGGCCGTAACGTGCAGTGAACGCTGAGCAGGCCTCGAAA
>JASHPH010000146.1 GCA_030038255.1 Candidatus Sulfotelmatobacter sp.
CGTCTTGTAGCCGGTGAGGCGCAGGTAGCAGTTTCCTCTCTGGTCGATTACTTCGGCGGCAAAGATGTTCTGATCTTTACTAGGAGTAACTACGGCATATAAACGGCTTTCCACCAAGGCCGGCGAGCGGAACAGCGAGACCCGATCTACGTGCTGTGGCAGGCCCATCCGCGACTGGAGTCCCATTTCCCAGATGCCGGCAGTCTGGAAACAGAGCTCGATCAAACGAGGAGCCACTACGGTGGGCACTTCCGCGGGGTGGTGATTCGGCGGCAGGTCTTTCGCCATTAAGCCAACGACTTGGCTTCCATTGCGCCACGCTTTCTCCAGCACCTGATATGCGGGGCCGTGGAAGTAGAGCTGATAGATGTCAGCGGCCTCGACGGCGCTGCCATGCGGCTCTACAAAGGCCTTGCTTGTGGGAGCCTGCGCCGGTTGTTTTGCCAGTCGCACTCGCGCCGTAAAGTGGGTGGTGCGCTGAGGCTCAGTCTGAGTCGGCAGCGCACGCTGCCCGATCAAGCGACAATCGGCGACCAGCGCCTCGCCTTGCGGATGAATCTTCACTTCGACGCGCACGGTGCGCGCCTCGGCGCGATAAAACTTGAATGGCGCGAAGAAGTTGACGTCTTCAATCGCTTCGACGTGCCAGCCGGGAAGGAATTTCAGCGCCGCTTCTGCAAACGCTTCGATTCCCATTACGCCCGGCAGCACGGGAGTGCCGTCAATCTGATGATCGTGCAGGAATGGCTGAGCCGGAGGGTTCAGCACGGTTTCGATGGCATAGCCGTCGAACAGGCTGATGGAGGTGACCTTATCGGCGATCGGCCCGATCGGTGGCGTCGGCTCGCGGTCCCCTTCCGATGGGGAAGTCTCAAGTCCGCCGTCGCCATCCCATTCGTTGAGCAGAACGCCGAGCCGCTGGCCGATCACGATCTCACCACGGGTGCCGCCAGCGGTGAGTTCGCGGCGGATGAGCGGAATGCCGGCTTCGGACAGAAGCATATCGATGCCGGCGAGTTCCATGATTTTTGGAATCGAACCGCGCGTGGCCATCCCGATGCCGCCCCACGCTGTCCAGTCAATCACAATGCCGCGTGTCGCCGGCCGACCGGTGCGGAAGTTCGACGTGATCTTGCAGAGCAGGTCATTGGCGGACGCGTAATCAGTCTGCGCAACGTTGCCGAAGCGTCCGGCGATTGAACTGAAAGCTACGGTTGTGTGCAGCCGCATATCGCCGATGGCACGCAGCAGGTTGAAGAAACCGTCGCTCTTGACGTCGAAAACCAGATCGAATTCGCGCGCGTCCTTGTCGGGCAACGAGTGACTGCGTTCGAGCCCGGCGGCGTGCAGCAGCACGTCGACGTGGCCGCTGCGCTCGCGTACTTGCGCGATTACTTTGGCCACAGCATCGGCGTCGGCGAGGTTGACGCTGAAATAATGCGCCGTCCCTCCCGCAGCGCGGACGGCTTCAATGGCGGATTGAGCGGCCACCGCACGCTCCAGGCCGGCGAGTTCTTTTTCCACCAGAGCCGGAGTCGCACGCTCTCCGCGGGCCTGAATGCGCGCGAAAAGATCCCGCTTCAGATTCTCCTTGTCGGTGACGGAGCGCTTTAGGTCCGGGTTGGCGGGATCAGGCTCGGGCACCAGGTCGAGCAGGTAGAACGTGCCGCCAGAGGCTGTAGCCAGATCTGCGGTGATGGCCGAAGTGATGCTGCCGGCAGCGCCCGTCACCACGAAGACGCTGTTCTTGTCGAGCACCATGCCCGGACGGCCGTCGACCGCAGGCTGTTCCTCGAGGCTGATGGTCCAGCGCTGCTCGCCCGTGTAGCCGATTTCCAGCACTCCAGGATCGCGCAAAGTTTCCGCAATGAGCAGGTCTGCGATCGCAGCCGGGCCGCGGCCTGTCTCGAAGTCGACTGCCTTGACCAGGCAATCGGGCCGCTCGCGTTTGAATGCCTTGGCAAAACCGGTGACTGCGCCGCCAAGCGGGGCGGACGCTCCCGCTTCGTCGTAACCGTGATGCCCACCGAGGCGCGTGGCCGTGACCAGGAACGAGCCGGCTCGGCCGAGTTCTTCATAGAGTATGCGTGCGGTCGCATACAGTGACTTCACACGTACGCGCACGGCTTCATGCCAGGCGGCAAGATCGAGATTGCGGATGTCTCCTTCGCCGTCCAGTGCCGGGAGCCAGTAAACGCCTTGGATCGTGCCTGCGATGATCCAGTTCTTCAGCAGGCTGGTCAGAGTGTCAGCATCAGGTGCGCCGTCAATTTGCAGTACCTCCACTCCAGCGGCTTTCAAGCGCTGGCTGAAAGCGTCTGCGACGCCGTTCTTGTCGGGCATGATCACGACGCGACTTCCGGGGCCAAGCTTTACACAGGTCGCTTTGCATACGCTGAGCGGCGGACGCAAGACTGGCACGGGCACGCGTCTGGGGATGGCATTTGTGGCATCGAAGCTGGCGAGCGCCGGGCGCACGGGCGCGGCTTCGCGCACCCGTGCAGGCTCCCCTACTCTGAGATCGTCTTTCTTCGGGAGGGCAGGACCGGATGCGGCCAGAGCGGCGCGATCGTGCGCGAACCTGATGACGTGGGCGAGCGTTGGGAAGTCGCGCAGCTTGAGGGTCTCATCACGAGGAATGTTGTAGGCGGCCCGCACGGCCGCGAACATCTCCGCTTGCTTGACGGTATCGACGCCGAGGTCGGCTTCGAGATCGAGATCGAGGTCGAGCATGTCTTCGGGGTAGCCAGTTTTTTCCGCAACAATTTCGAGGACCTTCTTCTTGATCGGGTCATCGGAACCGCCCCGCTCCAAGATCGGTGTGGGAGCAGAGCCAGCAGTCTCGGCCGCTGGTTGCGGCGATGCCGGCGGAACTGGGGCCGTCACGGATGAAACTGGCACGGGCGCGCCTGACAGATCAGGTCGCTTCTCATACACGAAGCGGATCACGTGGGCCAGCGTAGGATAGTCGCGGAGTTTGCGGTTCTCGTCGCGCGGAATGTTGTAAATCTCGCGAATCGCGGCGAACATTTCCGCCTGCTTCACGGTATCGATGCCCAGGTCGGCTTCGAGATCGAGATCGAGGTCGAGCATGTCTTGCGGATATCCAGTTTTCTCGACGACCAACGCGAGAATGCGATCTCTTACGGCGTCAGCGGCGCTGGGTTTAGGAGCGACGGTTGCGGGTGCAGGCTCTGGTCTCAGGGGCTGTGAAGACACGTCAGCCTCGACCTGCTTCGGTGCTGCTGCTTCGGTAGAGACAGGTTTGCCCGAGACGGGCACGGCAGAGACTCCGGCCGCGGCGGTCGTCGCTGGAGCGAACTCCCCTCGACGCTCGTGCACGAATCGGATCACATGAGCGAGAGTGGGGAAGTCGCGCAGCTTGATTTTGTCGTCGCGCGCAATTCCATAAGCTTCGCGGATCGTGGCAAATACTTCTGCCTGCTTCACGGTGTCCACGCCCAGGTCCGCCTCGAGGTCGAGATCCAGATCGAGCATGTCGACGGGATAGCCGGTCTTTTCTGATACGAGGGCGAGCACGCGGTCTTTCACGGAATCGCTGGCCGCCATGGGTTGTTCTATCGCGGCTCCCCCCGCGGGTGGAGCCGACTTGGTCTCCAACGTCGATGCGGCTTCCTGCACGACCTCCTTCAAGATCGGGACCGAAGTCTGAACCGCTTGCGGAGCGGCCACGATCGCCGGCACGGGAGTGGGCACAGCCGGCGAGCCGATGATTTGAGGCGCCGCCGCTTTCACCTGCGGGATCGTAACTTTCTCGACCGGCGGGGCCGGGACAGCATCCGGTACTGAAACTGACGCGGCAACCGCAGCTTGAGATTTCTGGGCGGCCTCGACGGCCCGGGCTGCGGCTGCTTGATCTCGGACGCGCAACGTGCGGTGCACGACTTCAAGCTCTGCAGTGGGATGGTCGGCGATCTGGCTCAGCCAGCTCTTCCAGCTGTTTTCGTCCACGATGCGATAGGCATAGCCGAGAGCGTTGGGACGCGGACGGACGCCGCTCTTGATGGCCACCCGACGCAACAGGGTCATGCTGACCTGCGAGCCGAAGCCGGCGCCCAGGCGCAATGCGTATTCGATCGGATACATGCCGCCTTTTGACAGGTTCAAGGTGCCCAGTTCAGGATCGACTTCTTTGAAGTTGGCTACTGGCGGAACGATGCCGGTCTCGAGCGCCTTGACCGCCAGCACGTCTTCGATGCCCGTGCCCATGGCGTGACCGGTCAATCCTTTCGTGTTGGCGATGACGACCTGGTCGGCAGCCTCGCCGAATACACGGCGCAGCGCATGAATCTCAGCCGATGCGCTGCCGCCACGCGCGGGCGTGTAGGTTTCGTGCGAAACAAAGACGGTGTGAGGCGCGATCTGCCTGCGCGAGATGCCGCTGCTGGCCTCGGCCTTTGCGATCAGGTCTTCCATAATTGCGCCGATGTGCTCAACGTCGAGACGCGTGCCGTGGAATGCGCTGTTGGCCGTGGCTGCGCTCAATACTTCGCAGATGGATTGAATGCCGCGCTCTCGCGCAGCCTCATTGCTCTCCACGACCATACCGGCGGCACCCATGCCGATGATCATGCCGTGACGGCGACGATCGAAGGGTGTGGCAGCTTCTTCCACAACTTCGTCGGTGGCGGCGGCGCCACTGGCCAGGAATCCGGCGCCGAACCACTCGATCAGGTGGTCGGAGGTAATGTCGTCGGCGGAAACGATGATGACGCGACGGCAGCGGCCAGCGTGGATCCAGTCTTCCGCCAGGGCGACAGCCTGTGTGGTGCTGGCGCAGGCCGAATTGATTTGCGTGTTGGGTCCGCGCGCGCCGATGAATTCGGCAAATTGCGAATGCCCCATGGCCAAAACTCGCAGCAGGAAGCGGCGATCGAAGATGTACGGTTCTTTCTCGATGGCGTCGCGCAATTCTTCGAGCCGGCGCTCCATTTCTTGCTCGATGAAATTGCCGTTCGACTTTTCCACACGGCTGAGTAGATTCTCCAGCAGAGCGGCCTGCTCGCGGCGGGAGCGGTCGCCGTAGAACCTGGCCATCTCGTCGGCATAGGCGTCGTATCCCGGGAAAGCAGAAGCGAAAATGACGCCAGTGTCGTCGCGCAGCGCGTCCGGCAGCGCCCAGCGGTCCGGCAGTAGCGTGCCCTTGCTCGTCGTTTTGTAGCGCATCACGAGAGGGATTCCGGCGTCGCGAAGGGCATCGAGACCGACCGCGATCGCGAGCTGAGTCACGCGGTCGAGTGCGGCGATGCGCTCGCCGGAGACTCCGAATTCCTTTTCCAGGTCGAACGCGCCGCCCCTGCCCGCCAGCTTGATGACGTCGGCGACATTGTTGATGGTTTCGAATGTCGGACCGCCGTTGTCGCTCTTGACCAGCCGCGTGATGTGCTTGTCGAGCATGGCGCGGCGCAAACGCGCGGGAATCAAATCAATGAATTGGTCGCCGCGCAGGATGCGGGCAACGTTGGAGTCGTCAAAGATATGCTCGGTTCCGGGCAAGCCCAGAGCCGCGCCGGTGATGACGACGGGAGCGGCGGGAGATGGTTTCCTTTCGCCACCATAGATCTGCCAGCCGCGCTTGAGAACGTCGGCAAAGAAGCGGCCGAGTTCGTTGTAGTGATTTCCATTTTGTGGTTCTATCGCGGGCTGTGGCGCAGGAGCTGGTGGGGTTGCAGCAACACCGGCGACGGTGGCGGCAGATTTGAACGAAATGGCTGGTGCAGGTTGAGCGGGTTGCGCTGTGGCGGACACTTCCGGCTTCTCGGCGAGCGAGTCCGCAAGTCCCGCACCCAGTCCCGCAGCATAGAGACCGCACAAGGCCTGGTTGAACGAAACGATATCGCCGAACTTGGGATGGTTGGTGAACAGCGACACTACGTCGCCGCGATCACTGAGAACATCCTCCGCGAATCCCTGAAGAGCCTTCTTGGGTCCAACTTCCACGAACACGCGTGCTCCAGCCTTGTACAGCGTCTCTAGGCCTTTGACGAATTGCACCGGCGCTGCAACTTGCTTGGCGAGAATCTCGAGCATTTGCGGAACGACGTTGGCACCGGTGGGATAGAACTCGCCGTCCGCGTTGGCAACAATAGGAACACGCGGACATTCAAGGTGGAGACGCTCGAGCGTGCGGCGCAGCGGTTCGCTCGCCGGCGCCACGATGGATGTGTGGAAGGCGTGACTAACGGGCAGCTCCGCGACTTCATATCCGGCCTTGCGGAAAACTTCCACAGTCTTGTCGATGGCCTTGCTGGCTCCTCCGATCACGGCTTGTGAGCGGCTGTTGATGTTGGCGATGACGAGATAGCCGTCGGTTGTCTTCAGCAGGCGCTCGATTTCGTTCAGCGGCGCAAACACGGCTGCCATCTTGCCGTTATCCGCGAGCGAGACGCGGGTCATTTCGCGGCCACGGGCGCTGACGGCTTCGAGTGCGTCGGCAAAAGGCAGCGCGCCAGAGGCGACCAGTGCCCCGTATTCACCAAGGCTGTGGCCCATGGTGAAATCGGGCACTATACCGTAAGCGGCGAGCAGTTTGGTCAGGGCAAGATCGGTGGCGAGCACCGCGGGTTGGGTGATCGCGGTCTGGCGAAGATCGTCTTCTGCCTTCGCAACAGCGGCAGCATCGGCTTGGTCAACAAAGATGAATTTGCTGAGCGGCTTGCCGAGCAGCGGTGTCATGATGCGATCCGCTTCCGCGAAAGTATCGGCAACGATCGGCTCGGCTGCGCACAACGGGCGCAGCATGTTCACATACTGCGAGCCTTGGCCGGTATAGAGGAATGCAATCTTCGGCGCGGGCCCCTTTCCGCGGAAGATGCCCTGCGCGCGCAGCGCTTTCCACACAGCCGGCTGGTTCGCGGCAAGAGCATTTAGCGCCTTGCCCGACTTGTCGGCCAGATCGGCGGCGTCGGCGTAGTCGATTGCGATGCGCTCAGCGGCGCACAGGTCCGCTTTGGCCGGTGCTGCGAGCGCGGGAGTGAGGCCGGCCTCTGCATCTTTTATTACGGCGCGCAGGCGCTCGGCCAAGGCAGCATCGGAGGCGGCTCCGATCACCAGCGCGCCGCGCAACGGCGCCTTGGGAGGAGCTACAGAGGACAAAGATGAAGACAGGCTTGCAGCGGGAACTTCTTTCGCGTTCATGATGGCCTTATTGCCCGGGGAGTTGGGAAAAGTGCTGACCGCGACCGACCGTTTTCCGTTGGCAGTCAGCTGGTGCGGAATGTGCTCTTCGAGCACGAGATGAAAGTTGGTGCCGCCAAAACCGAAGGCGCTTACTCCCGCGCGGCGTGGAACGTCAGCAGGAACCACCCACCGCTTTAGTTCAGTATTGACGTGGAGCGGCGAGTGGGCGAAATCGATGTCAGGGCTGGGGTGTTCACAGTGCACGCTCGGGGGCATGACCTTGTCGCGCAGCGCGAGCGTCGTCTTCAATAGGCCTGCGGCGCCGGCGGCTCCCTTGAGATGGCCGATATTTGACTTCACTGACCCCAGCGCGATCGAATGAGTCGGAACGTTGTGACTGCCGATGACCTCAGCCAGACTCTGTGCTTCGACTACATCGCCTACGCGCGTGGATGTGCCGTGGCCCTCGATCAAAGTGGCTGTCGCGGGAGAGAGGCCGGCATTCTCCCAGGCGCGCTCGATACACAACTTCTGGCCGATGGGATTGGGCGCGGTAATGCCTTTGCCTTTGCCGTCGCTGGATGCTCCAATGCCGCGCAGCACGGCGTAGATCTTGTCGCCGTCGCGCTCGGCATCGGCAAGGCGCCTCATCAAGAAGATGGCTGCACCTTCACCCATGACAAAGCCGTCGGCGCCTTCGGCATAAGGGCGAGTGCCAGTCGCAGAAAGTGCGCCGATCTTGCAGAACTTGACGAACGTGGATGCGCCCATGTTGCGGTCGATACCGCCGGTGATCACTGCATCGAAGTCGTTGGCAATTAGTCCTTCAGCCGCGGCGGTCATGGCGGCCATGGCCGAAGCGCAGGCTGCGTCACACACGAAGTTCGGGCCGCGGAAGTTGTAGAGGTTGGCGATGCGTCCCGCTATGCAGTTCGAGAGTTCGCCGGGCATGGTGTCTTCGTAGATTTCAGGAAGGTGCTTGTCCATGCGATCGTGCAGTTGTTCTGTGATGTCTTTGCGCACGGCTTCAGGCAGGGCCGCAAAGCTGGCGATCTCGGCAAGTTCGTGTGCATATTCGGGGAACTGGACCCGCAGCGCCGTTAGATAGTGCTTTTCACCAGCCATGGCGTTGCCGAGAATGACTGCAACGCGGTCGGGATCGAGCGGCCGCTTCGGATAGCCGTAATCCTCCAGAGCCTCGCGCGTTGCAGCGATAGCCCACTTCTGCGCCTGATCCATGGCATCGGTAACGCGCGGTGGAATTGCCAGGTGCCACTTCATGGGTTCCCAGGGATAGTCGCGTACCCAGCCGCCGATCTTCGAATATGTTTTGTCGGGAGCGGCGGGATCGGGATCGTAATAAAACGATGGGTCCCATCTTTCGGGCGCAACTTCGGTGATGCTGTAGCGGCCGCTCTTGATGTTCTCCCAGAAGGCCGCGACGTTGGGGGCGTCGGGGAGAATCGCTCCGGTTCCCACGATAGCGATAGCGCGATAGGCTGTGGTTTCCATGATGACGCTCCTGTGCAACCCGGCAGACAGGTTGCGTGCAGATAGTCGGGCGTCGAGAACTCAGGCGGCGAGGGCAGGCTTCGCCACGCGACTGTAGAGGACGTCGGCTATGTAATCCATGTCAGAGACCAAACCCGTCTGTGCATGGTGCACGGCGGGCAACTGCAAACTTGTTTCGAATGCGGACATTTCGGCGTCGCTCACGCCTCCAGCTCCGGCAATCCAGCGCAAGCCTTCTTCCGTGACCTTGAGCGCGGCTTCGCGGGCAAAAATGCGGCTCAACGCTGCCAGTGCCGTGGGGTCGAAGCGGCGGCTGGTTTTTTCGTGACCTTTTCCTTCCGCCAATCGCGCCGCGCGGCGCGCCAAGCTGCCCGCACACTCGGCGTAAGAGATCCATTCCCCGATGCGCAGGAGAATATGCTGGAAGCGTGTGAGACGGGCGATGCGTGCTTTCTCGAGGAGCTCGGCTAGCGCGTGATGAGCCAGCGCGGCGACATCTGCGCCAACGTCCGGATGCTTCGCGTGCAGCGCTTCCAGTTCACGCGCCTTCTCGTGATAGTGCTGACCGCGCGTCTTCAAGTGAAGTTGCCAGCGGTCGCGGCCGATGGTCATCTCCATGATCTCGGAGGTGCCTTCATAAATGGTCGTGATGCGCACGTCACGGCTGATCTTTTCTACGATGTACTCGTGCGTGTAGCCGTAGCCGCCGAGGGCCTGAATGCTGGCGTCGGCCGCTTGATTGCCGGCCTCGGTCGCCATGTATTTCGCGATCGCGCCCTCTGTGTTCAGGCTACCTTCGCCGGCGTCAATGCGTTCGGCCGTTTCCTCGATGTAGGAGCGGGCCGCCTCCAGCCGCGCGACGTGCGGGAGGATCAGCTTGTGGGTGTAGCCTTGCTTTTCCGAGAGCGGCGCTCCGGCCTGAATGCGTTTGGTCGAGTAGGGAATCGCACGGTCGAGAGCAGACCACCCGGCGCCCAGGCCGAATGCGGCGACCATGAGACGCGTGTAGCCGAAGACGGCCTGCGCCTGCAGCAATCCCTGGCCTTCAACGCCGCCAATCAGGCGATCCGGCGTGACGAAGACATCATTAAAGGCAAGTGCGGCCGTATTGCTGAGACGAATCCCGTGTTTGTCTTCGGGTTCGTCATGGGTGAAACCCTTCGCGCCCGCTTCGACGATAAACCAGCTCGGTCCGCTCGGTGTGTTGGCCAAAATGCTATAGGCGCCCGCGATGCCGCCGTTGCTGATCCACTGCTTATTGCCGTTGATTTTGTAGCCGATGGTCTTGCCGTCCTCCAGGACTGGGTCTGCCGTGGTGCGCAAGGCGCCCAGGTCGCTGCCGGCCTCCGGTTCGGTCGCTCCGTAGGCGAAGAGCAATCCTTCCTCGGCGATGCGACTGAGCCAAATCTTCTTTTGCTCGGGAGTTGCGCCAACGGTGATCGGATCGCTGCCGAGAAAAGTCGCCAGCACGGAAGTGGCAATGCCGAGATCGATGCGCGCCATCTCCTCGCAAATGCAGTAGACGTCGAACGTGCCACCGCCCATACCGCCAAATCCTTCGGGAATGAAGAGGAGTTGAATGCCCAGCTTGTCGGGGCTGCACATGTCGCGCACGATGTCGAGCGGGCACTCGTCGCGCTCGTCGAGCTCAATCAGCGTCTCGTCGGGCAGGCGTTTCTTGGCAAATTCCTTGAGAGACTTCAGGCTCAGCTTCAGCGTTTTTTGTGCAAGCATGATGCAACCTCTATTTGGCAGCGGCACCGCGTAGTTCGCGAACTTTCTCTGTAAGAACGGGCAAGAACTCCAGGATGTCGTCGACGATTCCGACGTCGGCGACCTGGAAGATCGGAGCCTTGGCATTCTTGTTGATGGCGATGAGAAACGGACTTCCCTTGATGCCGGCCAGATGCTGGAATGCGCCGCTGATGCCGCAGGCCAGATACACCTTGGGCTTCACGGTCTTGCCCGACGAGCCAACTTGCCGGGATTTCTCCATCCACTTCGCATCGACGACTGGACGCGAGCAGCTCACCGCCGCACCGAGCACTTCCGCGAGCTCTTCGGCGATAGCAACGTTGTCTTTTTCCTGGATGCCGCGGCCGATCGAGACAAGAACGGAGTGCTTGGTGATGTCCACATCGCCGCCTTCAGCGATGATGGTCTCGACATAGCGCCGCTTCGCAGAAAGCGTGCCGACGGCAGAGGACTTGTCGACAACCATGCCCGCGGCGGCGGTCGCTCCGGGCTCCAGCTTGAACGCGCCGGGACGGACATTGATCACTGCACCGGTCGAAATGTCACAGCGCACGTGAGCGCTGATTTGCCCGCCAAGTTCCTGGCGAACAACTTTCAGGGAGTTCCCTTCGATGCCCTCGACTGCCAGAACGTCAGATACGAACGCCGCGTTCAGCTTGACCGAAAGTCCTGGTGCGAGATCGATGCCGAAATGATCATGCGGGACCAGCAGAATGCTGCTCGCCGGCAGAACCCTGACCAACGCCTGACGCACGAGTTCGGCGTTGGGATAGGTAAGGGCTTCGTTGGCGACTTTCCAAATCTCTTTATAAGAAGCCTGAAGACTGCCGCAGGCGGCATCGAGATTCGGTCCCCAGCCGGCGACAATCGCTGTAGGAGCAGCCGTGGCATCGATCTTCTTCGCAGCCGCCAGGAGTTCAGCGGCAGAATCGTCCACCACGCCAGAGCGATGAATGATGTATGCAAAAATGCGCGCCATTATTTCAGCCCTCCCTTCGCTGCTACCAGCTCAAGAACTTTGTTGGCGTTCTCTTCACGGCTGCCGCGGAGAATTTCCGCTCCCTTGTCCGCCGCCGGAACGAAGCAGTCGGTGCGTTTCACCTTCGCGCCGGGCTCACCGACCACACTCACATCAACGCCGAGATCGGACGCCCCCAACGTCACAATGGGCACCGACGCGACCTGGCGAATGCCCCGCATTCCGACGTAGCGCGGCTCGTTAATCCCGGTCTGAATCGAGAGGACGCAAGGCAGTTCGATCTCGTTGACCTCGCGGTTTCCACCTTCAATTTCGCGGCTGACTTTCAGTTTTCCGTCCTCCACCGCAATGAAATTCACCAGCGAGGCGAACGGATAGTCGAGCATCGCGGCCAGCATCCCGCCGACCTGGGCCGCACCGTCGTCGGCCTGGACGCCGGTCAGAATGAGGTCGTACTTGCCTTTCTGAACGAAAGCTTTGAGAACAGTTGCGATGCCCCGGCCATCGGAGCCTGCGAAAGCATCGTCAGAGACGAGCGCAGCCGTGTTTGCACCCATGGCCAGTTCCCGGCGGAGAATTTCTTCATCATCTTCGCCACCGACGGTCACAACCGTGACGTTGCCGCCGACACGATCGCGAATCTGCAGGGCCTCTTCCACCGCGTAGTTGTCAGCCTCATTGATCGAGTACACGAGATCATCGCGCTCAATGTCGTTGCCCGCAGCGTTGAGCTCAATCTCGTTTTCTGACGTGTCAGGCACTCTTCGTGCGCAAACTAGGATTTCCACATTTACCTCCCTGAGACGAATTCCGGTTCTTCGAGAACTTTTTCCGCTTCCTCTCCCGCTGCGGGGACGCGCACGAGTTGCTGGTCCACCAGTTCGGTCAAGTCGATGGCCGACATCTTGCCTTCGAGCCCTGCAACCTTGATCGCATCTTCGATATTCACCATGCAAAACGGACAGGCAGTCACAATCACGTTGGCGCCGGCTTCTGCAGCCATGCGCACGCGGAGCACACCCATGCGCTGCTCTTCTTTCGGTTCGTAGAAGAGCATTAGCCCGCCACCACCGCAGCAGAACGACCTGTCGCGCGCGCGCTTCATCTCCACTCGCTTCAGGCCGGGGATGGCGTCGAGCACTGTGCGCGGATCGTCATAAATCTGGTTGTGACGGCCCAGGTAGCAAGGGTCGTGGTACGCGTAAACTTTGTCGTCGTTCTGTAAGGGGGTGAACTGAATTTTCCCGGTCTTGACTTCGCGCGCGATCACCTGGCTGATGTGCTCGACCGGCGGGACATCCTTGTAGTCGTGCTTCAGCGCGTTGAAGGCGTGCGGATCGGCCGTAACAATTCTTCTTGCGCCAGACGCCTGAATGGCTTCGCTGTTGTGATCCCGCAACGCGATGAAGAGCGTCTCTTCGCCGAAGCGGCGAACCTCGTGGCCGCTGTCCTTCTCCGCGGCGCCGAGGATGCCAAAGTTCTGACCGATGTGAGTGAGAATTCGGGCTGTGGATCGGCCGATCGACTGCATGCGGTCGTCGTAGGAGGTAATGCTGTCGACGAAATACAAAGTGTCGGCAGAATTGTTAGCTCCGAGAGTCTTGACCTGACAAGTCGCATGCAGGTCTGGGGCTTTTATCCAGTCGGCCTTCTTCTTTTCCATCTTCCCGTACGGATTGCCACGGCTTTCAAGCGCTTTCAGCGCTTTTTGCAGAGACTGCGGGACATTTCCCTCGTCCACAAGGCCACGTCGCAGGTCCACGATCTTGTTGATGTACTCGATCAGCAGCGGACATTCCTCCTCGCACGCGCCGCAGGTCGTGCAAGACCAGATTTCATCTTCGGAATAAATGGTGCCGACCAGCGGTTTGCTGTTCTTCGCGCTGCCGAAAACCGGATAGTGCTGGAACGCGTAATCCCTGGCTTTGATCGTGAGAAAGCGCGGTGCGAGCGGCCTGCCTGCTGCGTAAGCCGGGCAATTATCGGCGCAGCGGCCGCAATCGGCGCAGGAGTAAAAATCGAGCATGTGCTTCCACGTGAAGTCTTCAAAGGTCTTAACGCCGAACGACTTTACCTGGTCGAGATGCTCCTCGGAGACTCCCCAGCGCACCGGTTTCAGCGTTCCCTTGTCTAACTTTGCGAAATACACGCCAAACAGCGAAGTCTCCACGTGGAACTGGATTCCAAATGGCCGGTAGCAGAGCAGGAAATAGAATGCCAATTCGTGGACAAGATAGGCGGTGATGTTCAGAGTCGCAAGCGTGGCCAACGGTGCCGAGGCGATGAGACCTTGCAGAATCCAGGGAAGTGACAGAAAAGCGAGCGCCTCTACTGGTTGGCCCTGCTGCACGTGACCTGCTGTTTTACTTGCAGCAAAGAGACTATCGGCAGCCATCAGCAGAGCGATAAGCCCCAACAGGAACACGGCATCCGCCGTATGAGATTTTCCAAACTTTGCTGGTACGGCGTAACGCGCCGGCTTGAACACCAACCGGCGAACCACAGCCACGATCATGCAGAGGAATACAACCGTCGCGGCATAGTCGGTGACAACGTCGTAGACATGACCAAAACGTCCGTCGAGTCCGGGCAGCTCAAAATGCTCACTACCGATAGTGAGCACTGCGAACGCACGCAATACCAGGAGAACGAATCCCGCAAAGATAAGGATGTGAAGCGTACCGGCGAACCTGTAACGCGGGTGCTTCCACTGGCCAAACCAGTACTTAAAGACGTTGCCCAGGCGAGTGAGCGGGCGATCAAAGCGGAAATCGGCCTGACCACGGACGAGAGGTACTAGCCGTTTAGCGATGATGTAGCAAAAACATGCGACGCCAAGAATGTGAATGGTCAGATACAGGCCGCGGCCGGGAACCAGCCAGTTTGTAGCCTGCGCGAGTGGATAGGTACCTACCACGGTCTACTCCAGTGCGCGTGCGTTGCCTATGCAACGTGGAATTGGGCCAGAGGCGTCTCCTGTTTTCTTGGGGCCGTTTCGGGGTGTCGTTTCGAGTCGTTCGACTCCGAGGACTTCGATTCCTTGGACGTCGATTCCACTGACGAAGTGGCACTGGCCGAAGTGGGCGCAACCTCCGGTTCGGCCTTCGCCGGCGCGGTTGCCGCCGATCTTGCTCTCGGTTTCCTGCCTGCCAGTTTCTTTTGCGGCGGCTTCGCTTCAACGGCAGCACGCAGCTCGGCGAAGCTCTCTTGCAGCAGTCGTTCCATCCGTTGAAGGTCCGGGGCAGCGTGCACGTCGCCGCTGAAGCCGAAGTAGACTCCGCCGTTGTAGCTGAGAATGGCGCAGTTGACGGCCATCTCGCCTCCGACCGGCACGTAGGGATAGCAATGCACCATCTTGCGGCCGAGAAGATACAGCGGGATCTGGGGTCCCGGCACGTTGGTGCACACCAGGTTGAAAGGCGTCACCGGCAGTTGGCTCGCGAGCGGTCCGACGAACGCCTGCAGGGAAGAGGGAAACATGCCGATCAAACCACCAGCAAGGCTGACCAGTTCGGCGGCATGAACGCGCTTTAGAAACTCAGTACGTTTGTGGGCTGCCTTGAGCAACCTCTTGGGCTGCCGGATGTCCAGCGGGATCGTCACCGGAACCAGCGAGATGCGATTGCCGAGTTCCGAGGGGCTGCCGTTGCCGCGCAGATTCACGGGCACCATAATGCGCAGCAGTTTTCCCCGGACCGGGTCGCCATGCAGTTCGCAGTAGCGGCGGACGGTTGCCGTGACCAGAGCAAGGATGACGTCGTTCACGCTCGTGCCGCATTGGTGGCGGATGGCCTTCACCTCGGCGAGGGGAATTTCGGTGCAGGCGAATTTCTGCGGCCCGCGATAGAGCACGTTAAAGCGCAGGCGGCTGGTGAACGCCGTGAGTTCGGGAAGCAGGCTGGCAAACTCGTCGGCCGGCAGGTTTCTTCCGTTG
Organism: Candidatus Sulfotelmatobacter sp.; assembly: GCA_030038255.1. GTDB lineage: Bacteria > Acidobacteriota > Terriglobia > Terriglobales > Acidobacteriaceae > Sulfotelmatobacter. Next base: position 15,321 of record JASHPH010000146.1, read on the forward strand.
GCGCCCGCGCGCTGTGCCATGCTCAGCAGATCGGTCAGGGCGGAAAGAATGCGCTTGACAAAGTCGGAATACGAATCGACGAAGCCGGTAGTAAGCGCGGTAAGCGGGTCCGGGGGCTTGGGAACTTTGAACTTCAGTTTGACTTTAGGCAGGCGAGGCGCTTCCGGGTTCGCGTCAAGGAGCAAATTCATGATGCCCACTCCGGCGATACCGTCAGCCAGGCAATGATGCAGGCGGAAGATCAGGGCTGAGCGCTTGCCTTTCTGTCCTCGTGCTTTCAAACCTTGAACGACCGTGATGTCCCATAGCGGATGGCGGCGCTCCATGACCTTGCTGAAGAGCTTTCCTGCAAGAGCTTTCAGTTCCGTCGCGGTGCCGCGCTTGAGCACAACTTCCGACATGTGCCGGCGGATGTCGAATTCAGGGTCATACTCCCAACTGGGTACACCGAGGCCGAAAGCCGAGGGCACCACGCGCTTGAGATAACGGGGCAGCAGTGGCAGCTTCGATTCCACGAACTGAACGCAATCCTCGAATGAGATTTCGCCGTCGAAAACGCACACGCTGGCCACGTTGAGCGGCATGCCTTCCCGTTCCAGATGCAGAAAAACCGTGTCACCCCAGGAGAGGCGGTCACTCTGTTCTTGGTGCTGCACAACATCCTCCAGATTCACTGCCCCGAACGTATTTCAGTTCACGAACGAAAATTGCCGACTCAGCCTGACCAGCTTGAGTACCTTGTAAACGTCGACGCTTACGCCTTTCAGAGTGACCTTGACCTCTTTCTCGTCTGCGAGCTGGGCAAGTTCTTCCAGCGCCCGCAGTGCGCTCGCATCAACCCGGCGCACCAGAGAGAAATCGAGCATAGTTTCGCCTCGTGCGCTGTTTAGTTTTTCCGCGGCCAGTTCCACCGCTGCAGTCACCGTCTGATCGTTGATCTCGATTTCTTCCACGATGCTCGTCATAGGTTCACCGTAATGCTTTACTCGCTCTGGTCTTCGAGCGCGGGTGCGACTTTCACTTTCGCTTGACCACGTCCTGCGTAAGCTTGCCAGAACAGTTCCACCACTTCCGTCATCAGCGGCATGCGCGGGTTCGACCGCCAGGAAGGATCGTCAAATGCGTTCTTGGCCAGTTCAGGGATGGCGCGCTCAAATTCTTCTTTCGAAATGCCAAGCTCGGCGATCGATCTCGGAAATCCCAGCTTGTCGAGCAACTGTTCGATCGCCCGGATCAGGTTCGTCACTTTTTCTTCCACGCTGTTTCCGCCCAGGCCGAGCAACTCCGCGAAGGTCGCGTATTTCGTATGGGCGGTATATCCCTGCGTATAGGGAGACGGCATGAACTTGGTCGGAACTGCTGCGTTGTACGCAATGACGTGTGGCAGCATGAGCGCATTAGCGCGGCCGTGCGCGACGCGGAAGCGCGCGCCGAACGCGTGCGCCAGGGCATGATTCACGCCAACCGAAGCGTTAGAAAATGCCATCGCCGCGATGCACGAGGAGTTGTGCATCATCGACCGCGCCTCTTCATCTCGCGGATTCTCGAACGCGATCGGTAGATACTTGAACGCCAACTGCAGCGCCTGCAGCGAGCACGAGTCGGTATAGGGCGAGGCATAATTCGAGACGCCCGCTTCCAGAGCGTGAGTCAGGCAGTCGATGCCGGTATCGGCGGTCAGGCCTTTCGGCATGGACATGACAAATTGTGGATCGACAATGGCCACGTCCGGCGTGAGGGAGTAGTCAGCGAGCGTGACCTTGCGGCCGTTTTCTTTATCGGTGAGGACCGCGAACGGAGTGACTTCGCTGCCTGTGCCGCTGGTCGTGGGGATGGCGATCAGCCGCGCCCGATGGGTTTTTTCTGTCGGGTATTCGACCACACGCTTGCGCAGATCAAGGAACGGCGCGGCCAGATACTCCAGATCAGCTTCTGGCGACTCGTACTTCAGCTTCATAATTTTCGCCGCGTCAATCACCGAGCCGCCACCCAGTGCCACGATCTGATCCGCTTTATAGAAGTTGAGTGCCTCGACTCCCTGCGCGATGACCTTGACTTCGGGCTCCGCGTCCGGAATGACCACGACGTGCACATGGGTCTTGGGACAGATATTTCGGCGCACGATGTCCACGTGGCCGATTTTCTCGAGCGGCGCATTGGTGACGATGATCGTGCAAGTCGAGGTGAACTGGCCCAGATTCTCGACCGCATTCATGTTGAAGTAGATCTGATTCGGAACTCGGAACCACATATGGTTTTGTTTCCTCCGAGCCAGCCGCTTGATGTTGAGGTAGTGGTAGATGTTGACGTTGTCCGTGGTGCTGTTGCCGCCGCCGGTGCCGCAGCCAAAAGCAAACGTTGGCACGAGATCGTTGTACACCGCGCCCAGCGCTCCGATGGACCCGGGAGAATTGACAATGATGCGGCCGGCATTGATCACTTCACCGAACTTGCGGATGACCTCGTCGTTGCGCGAGAAGATGACGGCCGTATGGCCCAGGCCGCCGGCGTGGTTGACGTCCACGCAGACTTTCAGCGCTTCATTGACCGATTTCGCACGATAGACCGCAAGAACGGGGAAAAGTTTCTCGACTGACAGCGGATGCTCGCGCCCCACGCCTTGTATCGGTGCAATCAGCAGCTTGGTGTTCGGTTTCACAGAGAGACCAACGAAGCGGGCGATGTCGGTCGCCTTTTGCCCTACAGCCATGGGCTGCATGGAGCCGGTCTCCGGATCGATGACCGTGTGCTCCAGAACTCTGGTCTCTTTTTCGTTACAGATGTGCGCACCTAGATCGGCGAACTTCTTGAGGACGGCGTCGTAGATTTCGTCGTCGATCACGACCGTCTGCTCAGAAGCACAAATCGTTCCGTTATCGAACGTCTTCGAAACAATGATGTCCACCACCGCCGTGTTGATATCGGCGCTTTTCTCCAGGTAAACCGGAGTGTTCCCCGGGCCGACGCCGAGAGCGGGTTTGCCGGAGCTGTAGGCAGCCTTGACCGCGCCCGGACCGCCGGTGGCGTCAATCAGCGCGACGTCCTTGTGTTTCATCAGGTAGGCGTTGTCGGGCAGCGTGGGTGATTCCAGGCAAGTGAAAACCCCTTCGGGCGCACCGTGCGTTCGCGCCGTCTCATACATGATTTTCACGGCCTCAGAGCAGCAGCGCCACGCCTTGGGATGAGGGCTGAAAATCACGGCATTGCGCGTCTTGATCGCCATGATGCATTTGAACAGTACGGTGGAGGTCGGATTGGTGATAGGCGTCAGCGAGAACAGAACCCCGATCGGTTCCGCTATCTCGGCCAGATTACGCTCGGGATATTCGCGGATGATACCAACCGTGCGCTTGTCCTTGACGTAGTTGTAGACGAATTCGCTGGCCACCATGTTCTTGATGACCTTGTCTTCCATCACCCCGAGCCGGGTTTCTTCTACAGCCAACCGTGCCAAGTATTGAGCATGTTCAAGTCCGGCCAGCACCATTGCCTTAACAATGCGGTCCACGTCGGCCTGCGTGAATTGAGTGAAGACGGCGGCGGCAGCTTTTGCCTGATGGACCAACCCTTCCAGATAGGCGATTCGGTCCCCACTGAGGCTCTCCGCGTTCAGCGGAATCTGAACACGCTCCTGCACCGCTTCTTTTGTGGCCATTGCCGCCTCCGTTGCGCTCACTTCCTCTTTTCACGGCCCTTGATGTGCGGTTATGCGTAGTCGATCGGATTCCGTTCAAACCAGTGCTCATCGCGCGTTTTGCGGACACTCTTCCATGCGCGGGAAGCGACGCTTGCCGTCAGGTCGCGGCTTTCCCAGAGCACACCGGCGCCAAAACCAACCGCGCCGCCGAGGATGGCGCAGGCGAGGGCCCGGGCAGGCGACCGGCGTGCGCCTCCCAAATACCCTCCCACTACGCCGACACATGCGCCAACGAGCGCCGGCCGCAGCGCGTGACGCGCCGACTCTTCCAGATAAGGGGCCAACGGCTCTTCTTTCAAGAATTCGCTTTCTCCCGTACGCGCTCCTTCGAGAGCCGAATCCATCAGCTTGCGTCCGTAGTCAACGTTCGCTTTCGACCATTCCAGGAAACTCATATTCCCTCACGCTGCAGCGCGTACTGCCGCCTTTGCCTATGCTGCTTTCTGCCGGTCTTCCAATTTCGATTCGATCACTTCGAGCACTTCTTCGAAGGTCTTACCCTGGTCCAGCATTTGGACAAGCGCATGGGCATCGAGGCCAACAGCCTTCGCACCCTGCACCAGCCTTTCGATTGCTTCGTACACCGCAACTTCATGGCACTCGTGCAGGCGAGTGAGAAGGATCTCGATGGTGTCGGCGGACTCGGTTCCGGCAGGCACGGCACGCAGACCTCTTTTTCAAAGTAGAAACCACAGGCAGGGATTAGGTCAGCAATCTTTGTCACGCGCCTGGGTGACGCGCATCACACCGGGCACCGCGTATTGTGATGAGAGTCACAGACGCGCATGGAGGACATTCCGTACTGCTCGTGTGTTGAACCGTCTGCGTCGACAATTGCAGCGTTCCGCGGTGAATTTTGATTTTTCCTGCGGCAGTGAGCTTCGTCACAGCGACGAGGCTCGGCAAGAGTTTGAATGAAACAGTCCAGTGCAAATCAGCTGTCCGGACTCTCAAGTTTTGCGAAGATCTGAACGACGAACTAGAAGGAGAGAGGCTGATGGAAAACGCGACCGGTTTGGTAATCACCGGTGGGGGCGCGAGGGGTGCATATCAAGCGGGTGTTCTGCAACGCATTGGCGAAATCAAAGGAATCGAGTCGAAGGGCAATCCGTTTCCGCTGATTGGAGGGGCATCCGCGGGCGCCGTGAATGCCGCGGCCTTGGCGGTCGCATGCGACGACTTTCCATCGGCTACGAAAGCCATGGCCGCGTTGTGGGCGAACCTCAAGCCCGGCGACATTTTTCACTGTGATCTTGTGTCGCAGGCCCACAACTCCCTGACATGGATTCTGGATCTTTCCTTTGGTGCGCTTCTCGGCGGAGGCAACGCGCGTTCCTTGCTGGATGCAACGCCGCTTCGCAATTTCTTGAATCGTCATCTCAACTGGGATCGCATTCAGGAAAACATCAAGCGCGGGAATCTCTACGCAATCGCCATCTCGGCGACCAATTACAACTCCGGCAAGAGCTACCTTTTTATCCAGGGGGCCAAGGGGCACGCGCTGTGGAACCGGCTGCGGCTAGTGACCCTTGCGACCAAAATCACAGTGGATCACATTTGTGCCTCGGCCGCGATTCCCCTTGTGTTTCAACCGGTGCGACTGAAGCTTCCGCGAGGATCGGCGTTTTTCGGCGACGGTTGTGTCCGCTTGCAACAACCACTCAGTCCGGTCATCCGGCTGGGAGCCGAAAAAGTCTTTGCCATCGGCGTCCGCTGCGACGAGGAGCATCCCGACCTCAATACCGAGCAAACCAATCCCTCGCTCGGGCAGGTCATGGGCATTTTGTTCAACGTGATATTCCTCGACCATCTCGCAACCGATCTCGAACACCTGGAGCGGCTGAACCATTTGCTCCAAAGCGGACACATCGTGCAACGCGACGTGGACGAGTCGAGCAGAATACGACCGCTCTCGACTTTCATCATCACGCCGTCCGTAAATCTGTCCGCGCTCGCAGCGCAACATCAGAGAGACATGCCCTACCTGATACAGTATTTCGTCAGCAGTCTGGGGCGGGATGTGGCGTCCTGTGCAGACTTGATGAGCTACCTGATGTTCACGTCGAAGTACACACGTGACCTGATTTCGATCGGCTATCACGACGCCGATGATCGTATTGACGAAATCGAGGACTTCCTGTTTGCCGGAAACGGGAGGCGCCGCACGGGGGGGCCGGTGGCCAATGAGACACGTGGGAACCGGACGCGTCGCTGAGGTATAGCAAGTCGCGAAAAGGCTGCGACTCTCCAAAGTGAATTTTCATGAAACCGGGGCAGTTCGAAAACTGCCCCAGTTTGGTTATTGCTTACGCTACGGCCGCTGCGGCCTTCGCCTTTCTTGCCGGCTTCTTGACGAAGGGCTGTGTCTTTCGGGCCGGATTCACCATGACTTCCACGAGAGCCTTTTGTGCCTCGACATAGCTCTTCACCGCCTCGCGGGTGAGTTCGTTGAGGGGCAGGAAGGGAAATGGCTGCAGGAGATCGAGCGTCTTGCCTGCGGTTTTCACGTTGGCATTGAGCTGATGCCCGGCGACGTCCACCAGCCGCTTCTGTGCCTCGATGAATGACTCCGTCGCTTTCCGCGCCAGTTCTGACCATTCCACCGGTTTCGCTTTCCGAGCGACGTTTGTCCGCTTACCGCCGGTGGCCTTGGCCGTTTCCTCGGCAACGATGTCGAGGTATTGCTTCTGGGCGTGGACGAAGTTGTCCATGGCTTCGCGGGCCAGATCCACCAGATGCTCAGGTTGGTATGGCTTGCCGGCCTTGGCGGCTGCCACCCAAGCGTGGGCCTGCTTGCCAGCGATCTTCAGATACTCCTCCTGCATGTGGATGAACGTATCCACGCTGCGGCGCAGCAAGTCGACCAGTGCCTGGCCTTGGGGGGAATCCCCCACGCGCTGTTTCACGCCGGTCGCCAGGATTTCGTTCTGCTGTTTGCCTAAATCCAAAAGTACTTTTTGCCCTTCCAGGAAATTGGTTAAACCGTCCGCAGCGATTTCACCGAGAATGGCAGTGGGGGAATGAAGCGGGTCTGACAACTGCTGCCGGATGGCGTGCATCACGCTGGCATTCTGCCGCATGGCCAGATCCAGCAGGATGCGCTGCGTGGCGAAGAAGGTCTGTACTCCCTGCTGTGCCCAGCCGGAAAGCAGCGAGACCACCGATGAGTCTTTGGAATGAGGAGATTCATGTTTGACTGCGAGGGGCATGTTCTGACCTCCGTATTGCTGCATTGCAGCATCAGCTAAACTATACGAGCCCAAGGCATATGTGTCAAGATGTTGCGGGCACTTGTGCATAGCAACATGGGCAGGTATGGATGAAACCCTCCGCGGTGCTCATCAAGAAGTACGGGAACCGGCGCTTGTATGACACTGCCGGCAGCCGCTACGTGAATCTCGACGATCTGGCTGCGCTCATCCGGGCCGGGAAAGATGTCCGGGTCGTGGACGCCAAGACCGGTCAGGATCTGACTCGCGTCGTTCTCACCCAGATCATCACCGAAGACGCTAGGGGCAAGCCCACCGGCTTGCCTTTGGAACTGCTGCGGCAACTGATCATTGCATCCGATGAAGTCCGGCAGGAGTTCCTCATGTGGTATCTGAAGTCAGCGTTTGACACCTATCAGAAGGTCCAGGAAACAGTGCAAAGCAGGCTCAGCGAGGTCCAGTCCGCCATCCTGTCGCCAGTGGAGATGATGAAGCGGTTTTTGGGCGCTACGGGCACATCGCAGGAGCGGACAGAGTCGTCAGAAGTGGAAATGCTGCGCCGGCGAGTCGCGGATCTGGAAGCGCAGTTGAAAAAATCCGCAAGCCGCAAACAACGACGTACCCGCCGCTAAGCACTGTTTCCCAGAGGATAAACCAGCGTACTCTTTTGCACGAGAATTCTGCTTTTGTACGTCCCCAACAGCGGTTATAATCTCGCACTGCAGCAATGGCTGGTCTGCGCCACGAAGCGGGATCAAGCAGGGTCCACGACGAACTTGCGCCGTAACGATAAGAAGGTCAGAACGCGTGCCTCGGCTACACGCAGGCGCGGATCTAGTTCGCGGTCCTATCCCGAAGCCGACACGTCTCTATGGACCGAAGCCCTGTTTGGCGCAGAAGTCCTTCTTCTCCACGCGTCGCCCGTCTATTACGGATTCGGCGTGCCCCGTGGCGACGGCTCAGGTGTCGTCATCATTCCTGGTTTTCTCGGCACCGACCTTTATCTGATGGAGTTGCACGCCTGGCTCCGCAGGATCGGTTATCAGCCCTACTTCTCCGGCATCGGCGTCAATGCGGAATGCCCCAACCTCTTAATCCAGCGCTGTCTGAACCAGACGATCGAAAAGGCATTGGCCGAAACCGGCCGCAAGGTTCACCTGATTGGACACAGTCTCGGCGGAGTGATTGCTCGTTCAGTGGCGGGCCAGCGGCCGAAAGACGTGGCCTCAGTAATCACTCTGGCAGCTCCGATTCGCGGCACGGTGGCGAACAAGACGGTCTTGCGCGTCGCGGATGCCGTTCGCCTGCGTATTCTCGAAGAGCATGGTCGCGGAGTCCTGCCCGACTGCTACACCGGACACTGCACCTGCAATTTTCTCGATTCGCTGCGCCGTAATGTACCGGATTCTATGGTTGAGACGGCGATCTATACTCGGCATGACGGCGTTGTGGACTGGCGGTATTGCCGGACGATGAACCCGGACGTGGACGTGGAAGTCCCCGGCACGCATATCGGCATGACATTCAATCCGGCAGCGTACGCAGTTGTCGCTGAGCGGCTCGCGCTCGCGCAGTTGCCACGAAAAGAGCAACCGCCGAGAAAACAGTAGCTATCCCACCATCTCCAGCACTGCTCCCGTTGCTGTCTCCAATTTTGTGGCGGCGCCGTCCGCACTCTTCAGGACAACAGACGCTGATGCGAGGCTGTTATTCGCGACCTCGAAGGTACCTGAGCAATCCGTCTTGAGATAGGGCACACGATGCAAACCCGTGCCGCGCCCATCGAATGCCGCTTCCAGGCGAAGGCCGTTGCTGGCGACCGAGTGAAACTTCCATTGCGGGGTGGTGCGATCGCATGTTTCCTGCAATCGCCGGAAGACGTGCTCTTTCCCGTCGTGCCAGAGCACAGCTTTGCGAAAGACCAGCCCGAACGGCATCTCATACGTCAGCGCTTCCAGCGTGCTGGAAGTTTGGTCGCCGCGCAGGAAATAAGCGTGCGCCCAGGTCCAGAAGTCGCGATGCCGATAGCCGCAATTATGGCCCTGCACGCCGAACCCCAAAGGCGCTCCCGCAAAACGGCGGCCATCAAGAGTGATGTTGCCAGAGAAGACCGCATCGGAGTGCGGCGTGCGTGAGAAACCAATCCAGCCCTTGCTGCTCATGCTCACTCGGAAGGTCGAGTGGTATTGCAGGTCCCATGCGATCGCGTGTCCATCGACATTCAGATTGCCCCGGCAGGATTCTTCCTCGATTCCGTTATCGCCCGCTCGAAGGTGAAACGGCGCTTCGCTCTTTCCGCTGATGTCGACTTCCTGCAGCGGAAATCCTTGAATGAAGCTCTGTGGTTTTCCTCCCGCCGGAAACCAGGTGGCCCACACCTGAACCGGCATCCCACGCGCGTCTCCGGCACAGCCACCGCGTCCGGGATTCAT
>JASHPH010000147.1 GCA_030038255.1 Candidatus Sulfotelmatobacter sp.
AAGTCCATGGTGAGCTTGCCGTCGCCGATGATGATGGGCGTGATGGGAGTTTCGCTGGCGGGGGTGGTGCGGCCTCCGATGTCGAAGCCGAGAGCCCCAAGTTCTTTTTTCCAGAAGCGGGTATTCTCCCAGAGTTTTTCCATGCGCTCGGGTTCGTTTTCGAGAACGTCGAAGGCGGCGATGCAGGTGGCGGCGACGGACGGCGGATGCGAGGTGGAGAACAGGAATGGCCGCGCGCGGTGATAGAGGAAATCGATGAGATCGCGCGTGCCGCAGACGTAGCCGCCGAGCGCGCCGATGGCTTTGGAGAGCGTGCCGACCTGAATGTCGACGCGGCCGCGCATTTTGAAGTGGTTGATGGTGCCGCGGCCGTTGCGGCCAAGCACGCCGGAGGCGTGGGCGTCGTCGACCATCATGATGGCGCCGTATTTTTCGGCGAGGTCGCAGAGCGCGGGCAGCGGGCCGATGTCACCGTCCATGGAGAAGACGCCGTCGGTGATGAGCAGCTTCTTGCCGGGCTCGTTCTTCACGCTGGCGAGTTGCTCTTCGGCGTGGGCGATGTCTTTGTGCCGGAAGACTAGAATTTTCGCTTTGGAGAGGCGCGCGCCATCGATGATGGAGGCGTGATTGAGCGCGTCGGAGACGATGAAGTCGTCTTTGCCGAGCACGGCGGAGACGGTGCCGGCGTTGGCGGCGAATCCGGACTGGAAGACGACGCAGGCTTCGACGTTTTTGAAGCGCGCGATTTTTTCCTCGAGTTCCATGTGAATTTTCATGGTGCCCGCAATGGTGCGCACGGCGCCTGATCCGACGCCGTATTTGCGCGTGGCTTCGATCGCGGCTTCGCGTAGCAAAGGGTGCGTGGTCAGGCCGAGATAATTGTTCGAGGCGAGATTGATGACCTTCTTGCCGTCGAATGTGCAGACGGGCACCTGCTCATCTTCGAGCACGCGCAGCTTGAAGTGCGTGCCCTTGGCTTTGAGGTCGTCGAGTTGATCCGTGAGGTAGGCGAGCGGATTCGTGCGGGTTGCGATGGTCATGGGCGCCTCGGGGACTAGTTCGCCGCGGATGAACGCGGATCGGAACAGCTAGTTTAGTACCGGGGCTGCCGTTGGGTCGAATGAAACGGAGCGGCGGTGATTCTTGGCCGCCCCTACCGGGGCTTGTTACCCCTTCTCCGTGCCTTACCCGGCACTGACGTGCCGGGCTTTCACATCACGCCGCTCCGCGGCTGGAGATGGATGGGGATCCGCTGCAGCGGCGTGGCGCCATCGAATCGGAAGTAGGGATTCTTCGACTCCGCGAGCTCGTCCGAGCTCGCAGCGCTCAGGATGACAACGTGGGACGGTTCCGGGTTAGGCTTGCGGTTTGTATGGTTTTGGTGGGGCGGTTTTATATTCCTCGGATTTGCCGCGCGGGATGCTCAGCGTTTTCCATTCGCCGCTGCGCAGGTGCTTGGCGAGGAAGACGATCTGGCCGGTGTGCTGGGCGTAGTGGGCGATCTGGCGGTTGATGGCCTGCAGCACGGTGTGGGGCTCGCCGCGGATGGTCACGGTACGCATGACGTCTTCGGGTTGGAGCGATTCGATCGTGTTCAGGACGATGGCCCAGCCGTCCTCCCACCATTTCATGACGTCGGCGCGAGTGGTCGAGGGAGTGATTTCGAATTCGCGGTCGCGGAAGCGGTCGGGCTTTTCGCCGTCGCTGGTGAGGAAGTCGGTGAAGCGCGAGCGCATGTTGCCGGCGAGGTGCTTAACGAGAATGGCTACGGAGTTCGACTCCGGGTCGAGCGTGACGAAGAAGTCTTCGTCGCGCAACTGGGCCATGGCGTTTTCGCCCATGCGTTTGTGACCGCGAAACTGCCGGCCGATTTCCTCAAGGTATTGTTTCGCTAAATCGTTCATAGGGGTCCTTCGCTCCGCTCAGGACTTCGGCGCGCGGCTCAGTTGTCAGCCTGCCCTGAGCAAGTGAGCGAAGCGAACTGGTCGAACGGGCCGCGCAAGCGCCTCAACTTATAACCGCGCGTCTGGCTGGCTTCTTCGAGGTAATGCTGTGCTAGGTCGCTCACGATATATTTCGCTCCAATTATGATGACGGCTACGCGACGATGCTGTGCTGGCGTTTATCATAAACGGATTCGCTAGGAAGTTCCCCAGCCACCGCCGCCCGGAGTTTCAATCGTGATGCGCTCGCCGGGGCGGAGGCGCGTCGAGAATTTTCCGGGCATGGACTCGACTGTACCGTTGCTGCGCGTGATGGACGTTTTGCCGGAGGCGCCATCGGCTCCGCCGGCCAGGCCCCATGGGCCGCGGGAGCGGCGGTCGGCCAGCAGGGTCACGTCGCAGTCGGTGAGCACTTCGATTTCGCGCACAATGCCGTCGCCGCCGCGAAACTTGCCGTGGCCGCCGCTCGCGGGGCGCAGCGAATATCGGCGGACGCGTAGTGGATAGGCATATTCGAGCGCTTCGGCAGGAGTGTTCAGCGAATTGGTCATGTGCGTGTGCACGCCGGAGACGCCAGCCTTGCGCGGACCTGCGCCCATGCCTCCAGCGACGGTTTCATAGTAGGCGAACGGCTCGTTGGCGCGGGGATCGATCCCTCCGATGGTGAGATTGTTCATGGTTCCCGAGGCGGCGGCGGGAATGCGGTCGGGGATCGCTTGCGCGAGCGCGTGCAGCAAGACGTCGACGATGCGCTGCGAGGTTTCCACGTTGCCGCCGGCGACGGCCGCGGAAGGGCGAGCGTTGACTATCGTTCCTTCGGGGGCGATTACACGGATGGGGCGCATCAGGCCGGCGACGGCGGGAACGTCTTCCGTCAGCAGACAGCGGAAGACGTAAAAGCAGGCGGAGTAGGTGATGGCGGCGACTGCGTTCACACTCCCTTCAACCTGAGGATCGCTGCCGGTGAAGTCGACCGTGACTAGCGGCTTTGTACTGAGGAGGCTGCGCCTCCTCCCGGCCGGGTTCCTTCGGCTTCGCTCAGGACAGGCTTCGACCCGGCGGCCCCACACGTTTCGTGTGACCTTTATTGTTACAGCGATCTTCACCTCTCGGTCAGTGATGCCGTCGTTGTCGAGGAAATCTTCCGCCCGATATTCTCCGGGTGGGACGCGATGCAGGAAGGCCCGCATCAGCTCTTCGGCGTATTCCTGCAACTCGGCTGCGGCGCTCGTGACGCGCTCCACGCCGTAGCGTGCGCAAATCTCGCGCAGGCGTTCGGCGCCGGTGTGGCAGGAAGCAAGTTGAGCACCCAGGTCGCCTTCGCGTTCGTCGGGAGTGCGGACATTGTTGAGCAGCACCGCGAGCACGTCGCGGTCGAGCACGCCGGCGCGCATCAGTTTTACCGGAGGAATGCGGACGCCTTCCTGGTAGATCTCGCGGCAAAGGCCCATGGAGCCGGGATAGGCGCCGCCGACGTCGGCGTGGTGGGCGCGGGAGGCGACGTAGAAATCGGGTTTCTCAGAAACCTTCCGGGCACGGCGGCCTTTTCTAACGGCCTTTGCGGACAGGAGTGTCCGCGCCACATCGGCGGAGTTCACGTAGACGGGCGCGACGAGGGTGATGTCAGGCAGGTGCGTGCCTCCGCGAAAAGGGTCGTTGAGCATGACGACGTCGCCCCGCTGCATGGCTCCGCTGTCGATGGCGGCGCGCACCGACATGGGCATGGAACCGAGATGTACGGGCATGTGGTCGCCCATGGCGATGACTTCGCCAGTGCGGTCGAACACCGCGCAGGAATAGTCGCGGCGTTCTTTAATGTTCGGAGAGAACGCGGTGCGGCGCAGGGCCGCGCCCATTTCTTCGGCGATGGAGTGAAACAGGTTCTTGAAGATTTCGAGCTCGACAGGATCGCGCGCCATGAAGCGCAGTGTAATCGAAGGCGAGTACTGGGCAGGCGACGGAAGGCCACTTTTCTTTCAGAATTTTGTTGACAGTTTGTTTATCGTGCCGCAATATCTTGGGTCATAAGGCCATCTCGTACTACGGGTAGGGTTGGCCTTGGAGATTCAAGGGCCCAAGGTTCGACACTCCTGAAAAGGGAGAATCGTTCACGGAGGAACTTCATGGCAACGAAGAAGAAAGCCAAAAAGAAAAAGAAACACTAAACGCAGCGAGGCACAGCCTTGCGCGAGTTTTACGGGCCTCTTAAGAGAAATTCTTGAGAGGCTTTTCCTTTTTGAGCCGTCAGCCGTCGGCTTTCAGCCAGGCAAGGTTCTCGCTGGCAATCTTAAGGTCACTCACCTGCTGAGTGCGAGAGTTGAGTGCCGAATGCGGCTCGGTTGCGAAAATCTCCGATGCCGCGCGCGGCAGTGTGTGTCACAATAGTCAAACGCGACGGCTTTGCCGTAGCCCCTCCAAATGGCTGCCAGGAAGAAGAGCACGAGCAAAACCAAGGCCGGCGAAGTCCTGATTCCCGACAAGCTTTATTTCCGCATCGGCGAAGTGGCGACGCTGTGCCACCTGCCGGCCTATGTGCTGCGCTTCTGGGAATCTGAGTTTCCGCAATTGAAGCCGGTGAAAAGCAGTACGGGGCAGCGCATGTACCGCAAGCGGGATGTGGAAAACGTGCTCCGCATCAAGGAACTGCTCTACGAGCAGGGATTTACGATTGCGGGGGCGCGCCAGCATCTGCGGGCGGAAACCAAAACCGACAAAACGCAGGCTGCGATTCCTTTTCCTTCGCATTCGCACTCGGAGATTCAGCACATCCGCCAGGGACTGCGCGAAATCCTGACCATGCTGTCGACGCGCAAGACGGGGTAGTTGCCACAGCCGCCTCAATTCCGCTCCTCATTAGTGTTTCGGATTGTCGATACTCGCTGCAAGTACGCGCGTTACCTCTGTGACTTGCGCCGTCCCTCCAGCACGGTAGGCTCAGATATATAGGCCAGTCATATTCTGGAACCCAACGGGGAATCGTTATGGGAATGTGGGACAATTTCGCCGACCGCCAGTTCGCAAAAGACGAGAGTGGGAAATTGGTCTTCCTTCCGCGCGGGCCGCGCCGGCCAGCCTACTTCGTTGATAGCACCGACGAATACAAAATCAAATCGCTGGTGAAGGTCTACTTGGTTGCCGCCATGATAATCAACCTGACCGGATCGGTGGCCAGCATTGCCGTTACCCAGTCGCTCACGTTCGACGAGCGTTCGGCTCCGCTGGCCTACAAACTGAAATTTTGGCTGGTGGTCTACGCGATCTCTGCGACGCTGCTCTACATCGGGCCGGCACTCCTGCTGTGGAATGTCTACCGGGGAGTGGTGGACGGGCTCTGTTCTGGACTGACGAGTGTCGATCGAGCGTCGGTTCGCCTGACGCCGCTGCATCCGGTTCCGCGCTGGAGATGGTATTTGCGCTGCTTGCGGTTCTGCTGCTCATGACCCTCGTAATCCTGGCCATGATCAGCCACCCGCGTTGTTGAATGGCTCGAGCCCGGCAACGCCGCCAGAATCTCAAGCGCCTGCCCAGTTGGTGCGTTCGAGAATCGTAGGCGGCTCATAGGTTTTTCCCCGCGCCAGACGCCTCTCTTCGCGGCGCGTCGTCCACAACAAGACGGGTCCGAGCAGGGTCGGAAGCATGCGAGCCGCGACTCCCGACTCCTGCTTGAATTCGTGGCGCAGCGCACGAATTTTCTGGCTGACATCGCGATCCACTTTCTTGAATTGCCGCTCCATGGCCCAGAGTGCGGAGCTATAAACCCCGGCGAGGCGGTGCATCTCGCTGGCAAAACGCTCGCGCACGCGGGCGTCTGGCCAATCCTTGTAGCGTTTCCAGCCGGTCAACAAGGTGCGAGCAATGCGGTACAGGCTGGGCCCGTTGACTTCAAAATCGCGCCAGAACGCCCAATCGAGATAGCGCTTGGAGTCATCGCGCGAAATGGCCGCGTGCTTGAAATTGAATTTAAACTGGCCATGAACGTCGGCGTAGTCCACATCACGCAGCATTCGGCCTTCTTCCGCCATTTGCTGGTAAAGAGGCGTGCCTGGAACCGGCGTGTAGAGCATGAACTGGTGAAAGTCGGTATCGTGGGAAACCGCGTGTTCGATCTCGGCAATAATGTTGTCGGGAGTGTGGTGCTCCAGACCGATGATGGTGGACCCTTGCACGCGAATTCCGTGCTCGCGCAATTCGCGGGTGAGCTGCCGCGTGTCCGCGGCTTGCAGCTTGTTGTAGCTGGCCTGCGGAGACTCGAGGCCCATCCACAGCCACGAGACTCCGAGATCGACTAATTCCTGCATGGTGTACTTGCGGATCGCGTTGGCGGAGGCGAAGACCGACATCGTCCAGCTTTTGCCGGCTTCTTTCATGCGCTCGAGCAGACGCATGGCGCGGGGGCGATGCAGGAGAAAATTTTCATCCATCACGAAGAAGGAATGCACCTTGAGCTCGTCTTCCATCCGGCTCATGACTTCAAACAGTTCGTCACCGGTCTCGAAGAAGTTGACGAACTTGCCTTTGCCGCCGAAGAAGGCCGAGGTTGTGCAGAAATTGCATCCCATGGGGCATCCGACCGACGGGATGATGGTTGCGGCGGTCGCGCCTTTGCGGTCGGGCAAACGAACTCCCATGATGCGGGTGCGCAATCCCGAGACGATCGCAGGATGGCGGATGGGCGCCGTTTCGTCTTCGCCGAGATAACGCCGCATCCAGGAAACACCCTCGCCGCGCACGATGTGATCGGCGTCGATCATGGATTCGATCCCGGGAATGGCGGCGACGTGGCCTCCCACTACGATTACGGAGTGCGGCGAGAGTTCGCGAATCAGGCGACACATCTCACGCACCTTGCCGATGTTCACGATGATCGAGGAGATACCGACGATATCGTAGTGGTGTTTTGTGAGCTCGCGGGCGAAGGCCCGGCGCGTGGGGAAGTCCAGGACGGTGCATGGAGCGGAAATATTGGCCTGGATCAGCATGATGCCCCAGGAGCGGTGAAACATGCGGAGCGAAAAGCTGCCCTGGGCGCGTGTCACCTGGTTGTGATAAAGCTCCATGGGGTTGATGGAGCGGCTGCCGAACTCGTCATCTTGGGCGTACGGGCCGAAGACCGAGGTCAGCAGAATGCGGGCTTGCGATCCCTTGGGATGCCTCGCGGGAGCTTGAGTGAGATTTTGTTCGGCGCTTTCGTCGGCGATACCGAAGCTGCTATTGCGAACACTGGCGTGAATGTCCAAGTGATCTTGTCATCCGTTTCTCCCCACAACCGTTTCTGCAATGGTAGCCAATGGCGGACTCATCGGAGACGTTGCCTTGCAGAAAACACAAAAAAATTACAAATGAATTTCCGCTGTTGGCGGGCGCAAAGGGTCAAGTGTGAATGCAGTTTTATAAGGAAGCGAGCCTAACGCGCGGTTAATGCGTCGCACAAGACGCGACGCAACGCCCACCCCATCACGCCAAAACCGGGCGCGCTGGGGACCCCGGTTCGCGCGGCTCGCCCAGATCCTTCGCTGCGCAAAGAACGCTTGCTCAGGATGACAAGCATTCTGCTTGAACGGACTTTGTGATGTGGCCTAAAATCGCTGCTCCATGCCGTCGGAGCCGTTGGAGATCGAGCGTCTGGATCGGGGAGTGCTGAGCTTCCGCGGTCCGTTGACCATGGAAAATGTGCCGCCGTTCATGAATGCGGTGCGGCGCGAGGACGCTCCCACCATGATTCTGGATCTGGCCGGCGTCCCGTATCTGGACTCGTCCGGACTGGGAGGTCTGGTCAGCGCGTGCACCTCCTGCACGAAGTCGGGACGCCGGGTTGCCTTGACGGGAGTGAATCAGCGGGTACGCAGGGTTTTCGAAATCACGAAGATCGAGCAGGTTTTTCTGATGTTTCCCACGCTGTCCGACGCCATCGAAGCATTCACGAATGCCGGCAACGCATAGGCAGTTGGGGTGACCGGCGCTGAATCTGCGGTCACGCGCGAATATGCGCGATGCACACCGCTAAGCAGCGCAGCCAGGATTCGGCTTCCTGGAATTTCCGGCATTTACCGCGTCGAGACGGATGCGCGTGACTCTGGCGGTCTCTTCCACCAGTTCGTTCGAAAACTTGTCGCCCTCGCCCGCCATCACGGAACCTGCGGCCAGGGCGAAACGCAGCGCGTCAGCCTGATCGTCAAAATACAGAACCACTTGTCCCGACATATGGCACGTCTCCCCGCAGGCCTGATGGGCAGGCCTGCACACCTGTTTCCGACGAGGGCGCGACGATCGGCGCACGGTCTTGCGACTTCCCCTGATTCTGAGAGAAGACCGCTGCGGCTCAAAGTGATTTTCTTGGTTCAAGGGAGACTCGAAAGGGCAGGTTGCAGCTCGTCTGGAAGCCGCCCCGTTCGCGTCGGCACCCGCGGCACTGCCCGCAACTGGAACAGCGTCACAAAAATGCTGGCCATGGCCGAGGAGATGGAGGTTGTGAAGTAGTTCTCCCGAAGCTGTGCCCGGCACAGGTATAATGCCGCGACACATTGCACTGGACACATGGCACTCACTCCCGGAACAAAACTGGGGCCGTACGAAATTCAGTCGATGGTAGGCGCCGGCGGCATGGGCGAGGTGTATCGCGCGCACGATTCGCGGCTGGACCGCACAGTGGCGATCAAGGTTCTACCGGCGACTTTCTCGGCGGACCGCGAACGGCTGCAGCGCTTTGCCCAGGAGGCGCGGGCGGCGGCAGCGCTGAACCATCCCAACATTCTTTCGATCTTCGACATCGGCGACGAGCGTGGCGCGCCTTATGTCGTCAGCGAATTGCTGGAAGGCGAGACGTTGCGCGAGCGGTTGCGGACCGGGCTACTGCCCGTGCGGCGCGTGATTGAGTACGCGACGCAGGTGGCGCGCGGGCTGGCGGCGGCGCACGAGAAAGGTATCGTGCACCGCGACCTGAAGCCAGAAAATTTCTTTCTCACCAACGACGGGCGGGTGAAAATTCTGGATTTCGGTTTGGCGAAGCTGACCAAACCGGAGGCCACGAGCGGCAGCGGAGACGCGCCGACCCTGCAAGTTGCGACCGAGGCTGGTGTGGTGATGGGCACGGCGGGATACATGTCTCCGGAGCAAGTCCGAGGGAAGCCGGCTGACCATCGCACCGACATTTTTTCCTTCGGAGCGATCCTGTACGAGATGATTTCCGGTAAGCGCGCGTTTCACGGCGAAACCACGGCCGACACCATGAGCGCGATCCTGAAAGAAGAGACACCCGAACTTTCGGAAACATCGCGCAACGTTCCACCGGGGCTGGAAAGAATTGTCCGGCATTGCCTGGAGAAGCACCCAGCACAGCGGTTTCAATCGGCGGGCGACCTGGCGTTTGATCTGGAGGCGCTGACGGAGATTTCTGGGACCGGCAAGTCGGGTGCGCAGGCGGTGCTGGAAAAAGAAACAACGAAGACCGCGGGGAGCCGGTTTTCGCTGGTCGCTGTGGCAGGCGTCGTCGCGATTGCGGCAGCAGCGCTCGGTGCGGGCTGGTGGCTGGGACGCGGCAGCGGCGTGGCAGCTCCGCCGGAGTACCAGCAGCTCACCTTCCGCACCGGGTCGATCGGCAATGCCCGGTTCACTCCCGACGGCACCGTGGTGTATAGCGCCGCGTGGGATGGTGGCGACAGTCAGATGTATTTGGCCCGCACCGACGAGACCGGAGCGCGCGAACTCGGATTGAAAGACACCGAATTGCTGGCGATCTCGAAGAATGGAGAGCTGGCCGTCCGGCTCAACACGGTTGGTGGGTTGGGCTACGCGAGGAGGGGAACTCTCGCTCGCGTCCCGTTAAGCGGAGGAACACCGCGGGAGGTTCTCGATAACGTCGCGGACGCAGACTGGGCAGCGGACGGCCAGAACATGGCCGTGGTGCACTTCATCCCTGCGAACCGGCACTGGGTGCTGGAATATCCCATCGGCCACGCGCTGATTGATAGCATCAACTGGATCAGCACGCCGAAAATCTCGCCCGACGGCAAATGGGTGGCTTTCGCCGATCACGAAAATACCGTTGGCGACGACGAAGGCTCGGTGGCCGTCGTCGACATGCAGGGCCACGAAAAGAAGCTCTCGACGGGATGGGAATCCATCGAGGGCCTTTTGTGGTCGGCTGCCGGCGACGAAGTGTGGTTTACCTCAGCCCGCGTCGGCGGTGCCGACAATCTGCGTGGAGTAACGCTGGCCGGGAAGCTGCGCAATATCACCAATGTTCCCGGCGGCATGTGGTTGGAGGATTTGCGCAATGGAGTGGCGCTGTTGGTAACGCACCAGCAGCGAGTTGGCATCCGCGTGCTCGCGCCCGGCTCGAAGGAAGAGAGGGACCTGGGATGGCTGGGCTTATCCATCGCCAGAGACATTACCCAGGATGGAAAAAAGATCCTGTTCGAAGAAGACGGCGAAGGTGGCGGACCGAACTACACCGTCTTTCTGCGCGACACCGATGGCTCGCCTCCCATGCGCGTGGGCGAAGGCAACGCTCTGGCAATCTCTCCGGACACGAAGTGGGTGATCACCAAGCCGGCGAAAGGCGGCCCACTGAGCCTGGTGCCGACGGGCGCAGGACAGGCGAGGACGTTGACCCATGATCAGATTGCCTATGCCGAGGCACGCTTCCTGCCCGATGGAAAGCACCTGGTGGCCGGCGGAGTTGAAGCAGGGCATGGAGCGCGTGAATACCTGATTGATGTGAGTAGAGGCGATGCCAAGCCGATCACGCCCGAGGGCGTCACGGGTACGATCCTGTCTCCAGATGGGCGCAACTTAGCTGTCGTCGGACCTGATGGGAAATGGGGCATTTGGCCGCTGGAGGGAGGAGGCTTGCATCCGATTCCGGGGCTTGACCCGCAGTACTACGTCAGTTCATGGGCAGCCGACGGGACCTCGGTCTACGTGGCTTCGGCTTTGCAGCGCGAGCGAGCCGCCAAGGTCTACAAGGTGAACACGACGACAGGGAAAATGGAGCTGTGGAAGACACTTGGCGACAACGTTCCGGCTGGGGTCACGAATGTCGTGGGTCAGATCTTCTCTAACGACGGCCGCGCTTACGCGTATGACTATTTTCAGCTGCTGTCGCAGGCATACGTGGTCAGGGGATTGAAATGACGTGGGTTGAAATGATCTCGGTCGAAGTGATCCAGGTTGAAATAACCTGGGCTGCCGGAGCGGCCAAGATGTGCTAAGCCTAGGGCTGTGGTCCTCGTGCCGGAATTGCCGCACAGACACGCGCGCCGAGTCAGATTTCCTGCCGGGCAAGGCGCATCGAATTCCCCACTACCGACAAGCTGGAGAGCAACATGGCTGAGGCGGCCATGATGGGATTTAAAACTCCGGTTACGGCCAGAGAAATTCCGACTGTGTTGTAGAAGAACGCCCAGAAGAGATTCTGCCGGACGACGCGCAAAGTTTTCTGCGAAAGGGCAAAGACATCGAGGACCTTGCGCAGGGAGCTGTTCATCAATACGACGGCTGCGGCCTTCATGGCCACGTCGGTGCCAGAACCCATGGCAATGCCGAGATCGGCCTGAGCGAGAGCTGGGGCGTCGTTGATGCCGTCGCCGACCATCGCGACCACGGCGCCTTTTTCCTGCAACCTTTGCACCGCACCAACTTTTTCTTCGGGAAGAACCTCGCATTCATAGGAATCGCTGCCGACGCAGGAGGCGGCCCATTTCGTGGTGGCGCGGGCGTCGCCAGAAACCAGGTGGACCGCGAGGCCGCGGCGCTTGAGTTCCGCGACCAAGTCGATGGCTTCCGGCTTTAGTTTGTCGCCGAAAGCAGCGAGAGCTCGCAGTTCGCCGTCCCAGCCCAGGAATGAAACCGTCTTGCCTTCTGCCTCCCATTGGGAGGCCTGTTGCTCTGCGGCCTCGTCGATCCAGATGCCGAGTTCCTTGGTGAGGCAGCGGTTCCCGACGAAGACATGCCTTTCGCGGACGATGCCCGTGATGCCACGGCCTTTGTGAATCTCGACAGAGTTTGCGTCATGAACGATTGTACGGTGCTGGCGGGCGAAGTCTGCGACTGCTTTGCCCAGTGGGTGCTCGGAGTATTGCTCGAGCGAAGCCAGAAGAGGCAGGATTTCGTCCTCGGATGGGATGCTGCGGGCGAAAGCAGAATCCTGCATCGTGGCCTGGCCGGAGGGTGCGACTCCGGCCAGGACCGGCTCGGCACAGGGCTGCCGGCATGCCACGAGTTCGAGAAGCGCGAACTTCCCTTCCGTTACCGTGCCGGTTTTATCGAGGATGACGGTGTCAACCTTGCGCAGAGTTTCGAGGACGCGGCCGTCGCGAACCAGGATGCCGCGGCGCGAGGCCGCACCGAAAGCGGCAGTAATGGCCAATGGCGTGGCCAGTCCCAGCGCACAGGGGCAGGCAATCACCAGCACCGTGATGGCTCGCATCAGGGCGTGAGCGAGAGTTGCTGAGCCGGTAAGCCACGTGAAAAGAAACGTCAGCAGCGCGATCAGCACGACGCAGGGAACGAAGATGCGGGAGACCCTGTCCACTGTGCGTTCCAGATCGGAGCGGCTGCTGAGGGCCTGCTCGACGAGAGCAATGATGCGTGACAATGTCGAATCGCCGGCGGACTTGGTTGCCTGCACACTGAGGACGCCATCGAGATTGATGCTGCCGGCGGCCACATTTTCTCCGCGTCGTTTCCCAATGGGCGCGGACTCGCCCGTGAGAAGCGATTCGTCTGCATGAGACTCGCCTTCGGTGACCTGACCGTCGGCTGGAATGCGCTCGCCCGCTTTCACCACAAAAACCTGCCCGGGCTCGAGAGCATCGACGCTGACAAAGCGCTCCATGCCTTTGTTCAGCAGGCGAACTTTATTGGGCATCGAGCGATGGAGCTGGGCGATCCAATGCGAGGCTTTTTCCTTCGCATTGCGTTCGATCAACTTTCCGGCGAGCACCAGCGCGACGATCACGCTTGCAGTATCGAAATAGAGATGAATCTCACCGCGGAAAGCCTGCACGACGCTGTAACCGTAAGCAGCGAGAATGCCCAGCGCCAGCAGGGACTCCATGCGGATGGTGCGATTCAGCAAACCGCGCCAGGCAACTCGCAAGACCGGCTGCGCGCAGTAAAAAACCACCGGCGTGGCGAGGACCATGAGGAGAAAAGGAAGGCCGCGGCGCACGCTGCCGGAGATTTGTTCAAAGTAGCCGGCATAAAGCGCAAGACTGAAGCTCATCACGTTGGCCCAGAGAAATGCAGCCAGGCCAAAGCGGATGATCAGATCGCGCCGTTCGGCGTCGGCAGCGTCGTTGTGGTCATCGTAAGTCTGAGTTTTGTAGCCGAGAGCGTTGATCCGGTTTACCACCCGGTCCGAGGGCGTGATCTGGGGCTGGTATTGCACCTTCACTAGATCGGAGGCAAAAGACGCTTCGGCTTTCACCACTCCCGGTACCTTCGCCAGCGCGTGCTCGATAAGCCATGCGCACGATGTGCACCACATGCCGGTCACATGGAGGAGCAGTTCCGCCGTGGGACCGGCGGGCGTGGCGGTGGTTTCGGGCGAGACTTCGTCCGATGCACGATTGGAGATCAGCCCGAGTTGGAGGCTACGCTGGAACAATTCGGTCTGGCGAACGTCCTGCCCGGCCTGGATTGCGCCGCTCTCCCAGAGGATCAGATACACGTTCATGCAGCCGAGGCAGCAGAAGTAGCGGTCGACTTCGCCGACCGCCTGCTGCAAGGGATGCTTGCCACAGGGCAGGCTGCACAAGTCGCATTCACGGCTGGCGCTCATATCAGTGGCGCGCCTGGCTACTCTGTGGAACCGGCTTGCCGTGTTCGTCGAGAAAGACCGGGTTCGTGCGCCTGGTTACGGCGTAGCAGAAGATCAGAATTCCGATAAACAGCGCAAAGATGAACCCCAAGAAATACGTGAGCGGTGCTACTTTTCTGTTTGTGCGGCTGGATGCGATGACCATGGTGCTCATACTCCGACTCCTTGATCGGGCAGTTGCCCGTTTGCCCTGAAACGTTGCTCTCGAGTTCGGCATGGGGCCGGCATTGTCGGCCCCATGCGTTGTCAATTCAGTAGTTCGGTATACCCAGCGCCGCAGTTAAAACCGTGCGGTGACGGACTTCATCCACCAGCACGTTGGCGCCGAAGTTCAGTACCGCCTTGGTCAGGATGTTCGACGCCAGCGTGCCATAAGCCAGCACGGCGCCGTTCTCCCGATCCCGAGCCAGACGAAGAATGTCCTTCTCGCTGTGCAATCTCCCGAAGTCGTACTTCTTCTCTGGCCCTTTCGGTTCCACACCGAGCGATTTCAGCACTCCGCTGATTCCGTCCCGGTGATATTTGTGGTCGCTCTGGAAGGCAACCGCAACCTGCAGCACGCCCGGCGAGAGCAGCTTGCTCTCTGCTCCGGCCTGATAGGCGGCGACCGCCTCATGCTCGAGGTATAGCGCCGCCGTCAGAATGCCCAAGTCGCCTTCGACCGATTGCGCATACAGCTTCTTCGTGTCACCCGTCAGCAGGAAAACGATGGCGCCAACGCTGGCCGTACCGGCCAGCCGGAGCCATTCTCTGCGGAGATTCTTTTCTTCGAGGACGGGCGCTGCGGAGTTCACTCCAGTTTCTAGTGTGATCATAAAATTAGCTCCTTTCCGTCCTCAGTACTTCAGTCGCGTGGTCACATCCATGCCGAGAAGCTGCCGAAAGACAGTGTTATGGCGCACTTCGTCTTCAAGGATGGGAACCGCCGCATTCAGAATTTCGCGGTTCTCGAGTTTGCCCGCATTGGCCAGATAGGCGGCCTCAGCGCCGTCTTCCAGGCTCTGTGCGAGTTTCACGATGTCTGCCGCGGAAGTGATCGTGCCGAAATCGTAACTGCTCTTCGGCGCGACCGGCGTGCCTCCGAAGCGCTTGATGAATCCCGTCAGCGCATCG
The DNA here is from genome assembly GCA_030038255.1 of Candidatus Sulfotelmatobacter sp. Taxonomy (GTDB): domain Bacteria; phylum Acidobacteriota; class Terriglobia; order Terriglobales; family Acidobacteriaceae; genus Sulfotelmatobacter. The sequence continues at coordinate 14,878 of JASHPH010000147.1, forward strand.
CGGTGCCGTTTGTGATCGGATTGAAAGCTGACTGCGATCTTGAGTTGATCGGCAGAGAGCAATTTACTTTTGGCGCCGGCATCGTAGGCGGCGATGGCCTGATGTTCCAGGCCGAGGGCCACGTTGAGGATCGCGAGATCGCCGGCAAAGCGGGCCTCTTTGGCAGCCGCGGGTATGGCCGATGCCATGACTCCCGCCGCCACCGACATTCCGCCTGCCTGCAGGACCTGCCGGCGCGAAACCGCTCTGGGATTGGCTTTGTCATTATTGGTTGACATGTCCGCCTCCGGTTTCCTACCAGTGCAAGCCTTGTTTGAAAGTAAACGTATTGAAGCCGGCGTAGGCGCCTTCCACCTGATTCCGGCGGAAATCCGCACCCAGCGAGAGTTTCGGCGCAATGCGAATCTCAAAGCCACCACCTACCTGACCGCCGAACAGCAGGTTGCCCTGGCCATGCGGCACGCCACGGGCCGCCAGTTGCGGCGCAGTCGGAACCAGGCCGCCAATCTGTGATCCCTGCAAGAGCGCATTCAAGGTGGCCCCCAAAGTCGAGGTTCCCACAGGCAGACTGGCTAACGATCCCAGTGCCGTGTTGGCATTGAAGGTGGCGGTGTTATTGTCCGAGCCAATCCAGACGTATGCTCCCAGGCCGGCAACGGCATAGGGACGGAAACGGCCCAGCTTGGTGATTGCATACTTGAGCTCAAACGGGGCGACCGTCAGAACCCTCGATCGCTCCTGCACGGTTTGTGATAATGCGGGCAGAGGACCAGCGAGATAGTTGGTCAGGGTGGGAAGGGTCTCAACCCCCGCAGCAACCAGATAGTTGTTGAGCGCCGTGTTGACCAATACGTTCACGCCCGAGGTTGAGGTCTGTGTCGTTGTCGCCCGTTGCAGGCCGATCATGATTTCATACGAGAGTTTGCCGCCGGGAACATTTTTCCAAGGCAGGTCGATGTAGCCACCGGTGGCGAAGCCGTTATTGTCTTTATAAGGATTGGTTGCACCGCCCACGAAAAAGCCCAGTTCTGCGCCGATCTGTCCGATGTCGGGCAGAAGTTCCCGTGGAGTGGAACTGGTGGCGACAGCCGGCGCGGGCGCGGCAGGCGGTTCGGGAGAACCGGAAGCGCCGTACGAAGGCAAGAAGCCAGTGAGCGAACTTGGCAGTACCGGGTGCGTAGAAGCAACAGGTTGGAGTGACGCTTGCAATTGCTCAACGAGAGCGCTCAGCCGGTTGATCTCCTGCTGTTGCGCATCAATACGAGCCTGCAAAGCGGCAGTCGAAGGCGAAAGTTCCCCAGCCGGCTTTGAAACAACTGGCGAGGTCGTGTTGGCTGCGATTTGAACGGGTTCCGGCGCTTGTGCAAAAACTGCGACGGAGCTGATTGCGGCAACCACGAGCACGATGCTCATGATCAAGAGTTTGTTCCGATAGCTGACTACCATGAGTGTCCTCCTTGCATGATTCCCGTTGTTTCTGTGAACCCACGCTCGCCTCCGAAAAAAGGACGAGCGTTACCTCACCGTTCATCCTTCGACGGCGTTATGAATGTCTCTTCGACTGAATCTGTTTCGTTGCCCACGCGGCTGACGATCCGGAAGTGATTTACACCAGCGGCGAGCGGCGCTGACGGTGGAGCCGCGATCTCGACGGCGCGTTCCACCGTATCGCCGGCGTTGACGACAACCGCGTTTTCGAAATCGACAAAAGACGTGCCCGGCAAGCTTTCAATCGAGAATTGGGCGATGGCCTGCTCGTGTCCGCGATTCGCGACCTGGATGCGGAAGCGGTTGTAGATGGTTCCATCCTTGCCTACGCGGTACATCGTCGTGCGATCGGGCGCGATGCGGACCAGCACAGCGCGCCGCATGGAAAGTGCAGTGAACAATCCCGCCGCGTAAAAAAGAATGACCAGCAGAACGACGACGCGCTTGGCGTTCCGCACTCCGAGCTTCTGATACCAGGTTTTGTCGCCGCTTCCTAGTTCCTCGCCGTGCTCTCCCCAGACGTAGTGGATGAGCCCTTCTTTGCCCAGGCGGCCGAGCACGTCGGCACACGCCTCGATGCATTCGCCGCAGTGAATGCATTCGATCTGGTAAGGAGAAGTGCGGATATCGATGCCCATGTGGCAGACGCGCACGCATTTCTTGCACTCGATGCATTCGCAATTTTCATCGCGATACTGAACGATGAGGGTGTCGCCATCGCCGAGCATTCCCTGCAGGTATCCGTAGGGACAAACCGTAGTGCAGAATCTCTGCCGCAGGAAAAGAAAGTCCAGCAGGGTGAGAAGCGTGGTGGTTGCGCCGGCGATTCCGCCGGCGGTCTTGATGTCGAACGCCAGGAGCCGGTGCAGCAGGTCGCGCGGTTCCACAAAATACGAAATGAAAACAAATGCCAGAACAATTGAGGCCAGCGTGGCGATGGAATAGAACAGAAATCGACTGAGCAGCTTGCGCGGGCCGGCACTCCAGCGGACGTACTTGTTTACCGACCGGGTCAGCTTGCTTTCGAGCGCCAGCGAGGCCTCACTAAAAATCATTTGGGGGCAGAGGTAGCCGCAATAGACGCGGCCGTAGAGCATCGCCATGGCGGCCACGATGAACATGAGGAACATCAGCGAGAAAAAAAGGATGGAGAATTCGCTGATCCAGAGCTCGTAGCCGAAGAAATAGAAACGCTGATGCGGAATATCGGCGCGCATCAGGTTGGCGAACGGCAGCGTGAAGAAGATCAGGACACAAACGACATGGATGGCCTTGCGGAAGCGGTGATAGGCGAACGACTTCTGCTCGGGTACGGGGGGCTTGCGGTCACACTTCGGCAGCGGCTGGGTCGAGATGGTTATGTTCGGGCTGCCGGACTTGGCTTCAGTGGTGAGCATGCATGTGGCCCCCCAGCATGAGCATGCCCGGCATCGTCCCGCGCCACACGAGCAGGAGTCCCATCAGAGTGACGCCCGCCGCAGCGAGCTGACTGCCCCAGCGGTTTACCCGCATGCGAATGGCGGAAGAGAACATTCCAAGCACGAGCAACGCCCCGGCCGTGCCCAATCCAAAAGCCAACATGGAGCAAGCTCCAGCGAGCGCAGAACCGGTGGCCATCGCTTTCAGCAACGCGGCATAGATCAGTCCGCAGGGCAGAAAGCCCAGCGCGAGGCCGAGGAAAAAGCGGTTGCCCGCGCCTGCCGCCGAGAGCAGGCGGCCCACTCGGCGAAGAAACAAAGAAGGAATCCGGAGGAGATTGCTGCTCAGGGCGCGCGAAGGAATGAGGCCGAGCATGGTGATGCCGGCGACGACCATCAATGCGCCTGACACAATCGCGATGGTGTGGGTGAATCCGGTGAGACGCCCGAGCAGGCCCAGGGTTCCTCCGGCGATCCCTGCGAGAGCGCCGAGTGCCGCGTAGGTAAGGATTCGCCCGGCGTTGTAAGCGAGATGGTTTCGTAAGAGGGCCGTGACGGACGAGCCTGGGGAAGCGCTCTTTGTTAATTCGGTGACGGCCACGCTGTAGGAAAGCACGATGGGGCCGCACATCTGCACACAGTGCAAACTGCTGACCAGGCCGAGCATGAACATGAGTCCAAACTCAAGCGGAATCACGGCGTCCCCTGTGAAGCTACCGAGTGCGCCACGCCGCCACAGTACAGAATCTTGCTGTTTGGCCTCGGCACGGTGACGCACTCGCGATAGAACTCAAACTTCTTCATGGCGACCGCGTGCGTCGGGCAGCGCGAGGCGCACAGGGCACAGCGGATGCAGGTGGTCTCGTCCTTGAGCATGACGCCGCCAAGAGCGTCGAGTTCGCGGCGGCCCGTTTCGCTGGCACCCATGGCGCGCAACTCATCGCGGCTGATGCCCAGTGTGCTGGAGATCATGTCGTCCCACTGCTGGTCTTCGTTCTGACAAAGCTGGCTGAGGCCGACCAGGCGGATGATGCTCTGTGGGCAAACGTCCACGCAGCCGTTGCAGGCGATGCAGGTGGAGGTGTCGAAGACTGTGTTGACGTTGCAGCGCAGGCAGCGCGAAGCCTGGCGTTGTGCGTCTTCGACGGGAAAGTTCTCTTCGATGATTTCCAGCGAAGAGGAGCGTTGAGCGGCGTCGATCACCGGCGGAGTGGCGCGCCGCAGGCGGTCCCAGCCCTCCGCCATGGTATAGACGGCGGGAGCCCAGTGACTGCGAACCACGATATCGGTGCGGGTGCCGCGCAGGAAGTCATGCATGGAGCGGGCGGCAATCTGCGCCGAGGCGATGGCATCGATGAAAAGCCGCGGCCCGTGCGCAATGTCGCCGCAGGCGAAGACGTCGGGGGCGGTGGTCTGGTAGGTCTCACGATTGACTTTGATCAGGCCGCGCTCGCTCTCGATTCCATCTTCCGGGTTCAGGAAGGAGAGATCCGAGGTCTGGCCGATGGCGTAAATCACCGTGTCGGCGGGGATGTCTTCGACATCGCTTTCATCGAAGCTGGGATTGAAGCGGCCGGTTTGGTCGAATACGGACGTGCAGCGAATGGTGCGCAGAGCGGTGATGGTTCCGTTTTCACCGAAGATAGCTTTGGGACCTCGCGAGCTGTGCAGCTTGATGCCCTCTTCTTCACCTTCGATGACTTCGATTTCGTCGGCGGGCATTTCTTCGCGCTTTTCCAGACAAACCACGTGAACTTCCTTGTCGGCGCTCAAACGCAAAGCAGAGCGGGCGACGTCATACGCCACTTGCTCGCCGCGCTCCATGTCGGCGATGGCTTCGCCGAGCGTTACGGCACCGGCGGGACGGACGGCGGATCGGGCCACATCGTATGCGACGTTGCCGCCGCCGATGACCACGATCCGTCGGCCCAAGGGAAGAGGTTTGCCTTCGTTGAAGGCGCGCAGGAAATCCATGCCGTCGTAGACCATCTGGCGATCGGAACCGGGCAGCGGCAACTTTCGTCCTTTGGGAAGGCCGATGCCGAGGAAAATCGCTTTGTAGCCCTGGCGGCGGAGGTCGGCGATGGTGAAGTCGCGTCCCAGGCGCATGTTGCACTTGAGTTCGACGCCGAGCGACAGAATGGCTTCGATCTCCCGCTTCACCAGATCGCGCGGCAGGCGAAAGACGGGCACGCCGACCGTGAGCATGCCACCCGGTTCGGAATTCGCCTCGAAGACCGTGACTTTGTAGCCGATCTGGGTGAGGTCGTGCGCCACGGTTAATCCGGAAACACCGGCGCCGATGACTGCGATCTTTTCGTAGTTTCCGCGGTTGGGCGGCAACATGCGCTGATCGCAACCTTCGCGATAAACGCGGAAGTCGCCGGACTCCGGGCCGAACTGGGTGGTGACGAAGCGCTTGAGCGACCGAATGGAAACGGGCGCGTCGACGTCGGCACGCCGGCAGTTCACTTCGCAGGGAGCGCCGCACACCCGGCCACAGATCGAAGCGAAAGGATTCGTGGCGCGGGCGATGCGATAGGCGTCTTCGTAGCGGCCATCGCCGATCGCGGTCACGTAGCCGCACGCGTTCGTGTGTACGGGGCAGGCGTGCTGACATTTGACCATCTTGATCCAGTACTCGGCCCCTTCGATCGCTTCGAACTGTGCCCACTCGCTCATCGGTCTTCTTTCTTTGCCTTCTTCGTCTTTATTCGTCCTTGCGAGCCGCCTTGAACGCGAACACCACCACGATGACTGCATAGACGGCGACCATCGCGATGACCGCGTACATGAGGGCAGGCGAGGACTGCGTCACCGCATTAAACTGGCGGACCAGAAATCCGCGATCGGAATGGTTCACTTCGCCGTTCATATAAATGAAGAAATAGCCGAGCACGCCGGCGATGATCACGATGTAAGCGAACTTCAAGAATGTTGGTACGCCGGTGCCTTTACGTTCGCTGATCCAGCCGTCAGCGTATTGGTGGATATCAGTTTCGGTTGCTTTTTCAGGCTCTTTGGCAACAGGTGTTTGCGCCATGTTTCATCTCCCTATGTCTCGATGTCTCGATCTTTTGCACTGGTTTCATCGTCGGCCAGCATGCGGTACTTGGGATCTTCGCTGTGACTTCCCCAGTAGCCGCCATGGCGGGAGCGAACCAGAAAGAAGATGGCGCCCGCCAGGCACAGAAAGAACATCAGGTACGCGAGGAACACGCTGGGATAAACGTAGTCGTGCATGGTTGCGTCCTCTACTTCTCGTAGTCGTTGTCGGGTCTCCAGTTCTTGGCCCGGCCAAGAGTCTGGATGTAGGCAACGAGCGCGTTGAACTGGTCGTCATCGTTGGCAATCCACGGGAACGGCGGCATGACCGAACCAGGGGTCAGATCGCGCGGATTGCGGAAATGCGTGCGGTGCCACTGGCGGTCATACTTGCCGCCGACACGCGAAAGATCGGGCCCCGTGCGCTTGGTGCCGAACATGTGAGGGCTGTCGTAGACGAACTCGTCGGGCGTGGAGATCGGCGAGTCGACGCCTTTCCAACCGGAACGCTTGGTATCGGCCAGAAGCGTGCGCGTCTGTTGCGTGTGGCAGTACCAGCAGCCCTCTTTCACGTAGATGGCGCGGCCCTTGAGCTCAAGCTCCGTGTACTGGCGCAGCTTGCCGGTCGGTCCTTTCGAGGGATCATCGTTTTCGAAGGGCTTGGACCAGCTCTTGTCGACCAGTGGCGGGACGACCGTGGTGAGCAGCCCTCCGATGAAGAAGAACACCAGGGCGGCAATCACGAAGCCGATCGCACTCTTATCAGTGTTTCCTAACATGGCATCCTCCTTAAGCTGTGGCGGCTGGCGCCGTGCGTGCAGTCTGCTGGCCGCTGTTGACCACAGTCGCCAGAATGTTGAACAGGAACGTGGCGATGCCGAGGAACATCAGCACGCCGGAGAAGAAGCGAACGGTCCAGACCGGCTTGAGGGCTTTGACCGTGTCGATGAACGGAATGGACGCGTTGTTCCATTGCCAGCCCTGCCAGAAGCCGCCCAACCACAGGGTCACGAAGAACCCGAGGCCGCCGATCATGAAGAACCAGAAGGTCCAGTTCGCCAATGCGTCGGAGTGCAACTTCGTTTTGAACATCCGCGGCACGACGTAGTAAGTGCCGGAGATGGCAAAGAACGAAAAGCAGCCGAGCAGCGCCATGTGCGCGTGGCCGGGAATCCAGTCGGTCTTCGACACGATGGCGTTCACCGAGCGCAGGCTGTGCATCGGTCCCTGGAAGCAGGTGAGGAGGTAAAAAACAACGCCGGACATCAGGAATTTCAACGGAATGTTGTCGCGCAGCTGATGCCATTGCCCTTTCATGGTGGCGAAGAAGTTGTAGACCACGGTCCAGACCGGGATCAGCAACATCACCGAGAAGGCGATGGCGATGGTCTGCAGCCACTGCGAAATCGGCCCGTGAATCATGTGGTGTGCGCCGGTCCAGACGTAAACGAAGGCGAGCGACCAGAAGCCGATCATCGAAAGCTTGTGGCTGTAGAGCGGCGTGTTCGAGGCCTTGGGGATGAAGTAGTACGCCATGGCCAAGCCGATCGGCGTGAAGATCAAGCCCACGGCATTGTGGACGTACATCCAGTTCAGGTTCGCCTGATTCGTGCCTGTGGTGAACAGGACTGCTACGTTGCCTGTGGGATAGACGAAGGTGGTCCAGAGGATGGTCGCCAGCGTGTACCAGAGGCTGACGTACATCTGTTCATATTTCCGCGTTGCGACCGTCGCGAAGATGTTGACGCCGAACATCACCCAGGCGATGACGACCAGCGCAACCAGGGGCAGCGGAAGCTCGGCGTACTCCCAACCTTTGTTGTAGCCGGCGGGCAGGGAATACACAGCGCCGAGGACGATCACGTTCCACAGGACCGCAGTCGCCACGCCCAGTTTCTCGCTCCACAGCTTGACGCCGCAGAGCCGCGGAACGACGTAGTAGGCCAGCCCCAGGTCTGCAGGGAGAAGCCAGCCGAACAGCATTCCATTCACATGCAGCGGGCGCAGGCGGCCATATGTAAGGTAGGCAACGCTGCCCAGCAGTTGCGGCCAGACAAACTTGGCTGCGATGGTCAAAGCAATGATTCCGACAATGAAGAAGTACGTGACCGAGCTGAGCAGAAACCACTTCGCGGTCGTGTCTTCATGGATCGAATCGGCCAGCGGTACGGCGCCGATCGGTGTTGCGCGCGTTACTTGCACTTGTCGTTGCCCTTGTTCAGGCATGTCACCTCCTGATTCGCCTGGGACAGATTCACCTGCGAGGTGAGAGTTGATTTCTCACCGGCAGGAGAAGCCGTCTGGGAGTTCATACTGCGAATGAAATTGATAAGATCGCCGGCGTCGTTCTGCGTGAGGCCATAGTCGATCCAGGACGGCATGGCCGTTCCCTGCACGCCGTAGAGAATCGAGTCGAACAGCCGCTTGTCGGGAACGTTGTTAATGAAGAACGAATTGCGCAGGTTACGCGGCCGCGGGCTGATGTCGAGCGAGTTCGGCCCCTTGCCATCCGCCTTGCGTCCGTGGCAACCGGTGCAGCGGTTGAGGAAAATTTCTTCGCCGTGATGGATCGAATCCGCGTTGAACGCGACGGGGTTCTTGTCGGGAACCTTGTGCTCCTTGAGTTGCCCGCGCGGCTCCTTCACGAACGCCTGGAAGACATAGGTGAGGACGGCGTGGCGCTGCTCGTCGGTGAGGACGCGCTCCCACGGCGGCATGGACGTGCCCGGGACGCCATTCTTCAGCGATTGCAGGAAGCGTTCTTCGGGCTTGCTGTTCATGAACGACGCCTTGGTCAGGTCGCGCGGCGCCGGATCGAGATAGAGGTACGTGACGCCCTTGCCGTCGCCTTTTTCGCCGTGGCAGCGGGCGCACAGGCCCTTGTAGATTTCCTCGCCCGTCTTGAACGAGGGCGGCGTGCTGCGCGTCTTTAGGTACGCCGAGATGGAACGAAAATCGGCGTCGGCAAATCCGAAGACCGGCATGATGGAGTCGGGAATCCTGGATTTGGGCTCGCGGAAGTGGGCCATCATCCAGTCTTCGTCGCGGATCAGACCTTCATAGGAAAGATCGGGCGCGATGCGGCCGTCTTTCTCGCCCAGCCTGTGGCAAGCCGTGCAGGAGCGCTCGCCGATGAGTTGTTCACCGCGGGTGGCGGAGGGAGCAGCGGACGTCTGCGCCCTGGATGGCTCTTCCACCTTTGTCTGCTGCAATCTCGCGCGATATTTTCCAAGCGCAGTTTCGGCGAAATTGATGCCGCGGCGGCTCTTGAGGAAAACGGTGAGGGCCTTGATCTCATCGCCGCTCAGATCGAACTTGGGCATGAACGAGGTCGGCTGAAACGCGCGCGGGTTGACCGTGTGTTCCCACAGATAGTTGATCTTGTATTTCTTGCCGACATCGCTGAGATCGGGTCCCAGCGTGCCGTTAGAGAGCCCCTCGATGCGATGGCAGCCATAGCAAGCCTTCTCAAAGAAGAGCTGCCGCCCGCGCTGGACCAGAGGAGTTCCGGCAAAGTTGTCTTCGGTGTGGCACTGGGCGCAGTTGGCCTGCATGTACTCCTTGCCCGTCAGCTTCGGTTTGAACTCCGAGTGCCAATTCGCCTGCGTCACGTAGCCGAGCATGGGATCGGGCCAGAAGATGTCCTCGCCGTGCGCGTAGAAGGACTCGAGGCCGCGGCCTTGGCCGTCGTGGCAGATGGTGCAACCGAAGTCGGTAAACTTGTGACGGCGCTCCCAGCGCCCGTTGACCTGCACATCGCCGAGGGCGGCGGAGTAGGGATGCGTGCGCAGCGGCTGCGCATGATTCTGGAAGCGCGGGTCGTCGCTGGCGACGTGGCAGGTAGTACAGCGGTCGACGCGCGATTCACCGAATTGCGTGACGATGATTTGCTCGATGCGCGGGCTGCGCTGGTCGAGGGCGTGCCGTTCGGCGTCGGTTTTTGCCAGGCTGCGAGCCTGCTCGAAATAGGCGGTCTGGTGCTTTTCCCACCGGTTGAAGAACTGATCGTAGAAGACGATGCCGTGCACGATCAGCACCACGAAACTTGCGACGGCCAGCGTTACGCGGGTGCTCACGAATGTCTCCTCAAACTCTCACGCTCTCGTCTCACCATGGCGACACGAACTCCCAGTTCGGGCCGCGGAAGAATGTCCCGATGATGATCAGAACGACGTTGACCACGACGAACGTCAGGAAAAGTGAATTGGCGAGCAGGCGTTCGCGGGCGAACCAGCGGCCCACACCTACGATCTTGCGGTCGAGATACGGCACCAGGAGCAACAGCAGCACCTCGATGGTGGGGATGCCGACGCCGCCCCAGAACGCCGAGTAGCTCACCTGCTCCTGCAGACCAAGGAAGTACCAGGGCGCTTTGGCCGGGTTCGGCGGATGCATCACGTTCACCGGCTCTTCCAGCGGCGCGTTGAAGAACAGTGAGACCAGCAACACTCCGGCGACGGTGATGAGGAACACGACCAGCTCCGCCATGAACAGGTTGGGCCAGGCGAAAACGGAGCGGTCGGGAACGTCGCCGATTTTGGTGAATGGACCGCGCACCAGCCCCTGAATTCCGTACTGGCGCTTTTCAAGTACCGGCTGGGCCGCGGCTGCGGCCGCCTGAGACGTCGCCATGACGACCGCGGGACCTTGCACGACTTCTACGTGAGCTCGCGTAGGAACATCCGCGGGAAGCGCATCTTCTTCCTCCGGCCGCGACAGCCCGCCGTCCTTGCGAATCCTCCAGAAGTGAATGGCGACGAGCAGCGAAAGAATGGCCGGCAGAACTGCGACGTGAAGCACATAGAAGCGGAGCAACGCTTCCTGACCGACAGTGGAGTCGCCGAGGAGAAGGAACTTGATTTCCTTGCCTGCTATGGGCGCGTAGCTCGCGATGGAGGTTCCGACGGTGATTGCCCAGAAAGCGAGCTGGTCCCAGGGCAGCAGGTAGCCGGTGAAGCTCAAGAACAAAGTGACCAGCAACAACAAAACGCCGAGCACCCAGTTAAATTCCCGGGGCGGCTTGTAGGAGCCGGTCAGGAAGACGCGGCACATGTGCAGAAAGACGACAGCCACCATGCCGTGCGCCGCCCAGCGATGCATGTTGCGCAGAAAAATGCCGAACGCCACCGTCCCCCGCAGGTCAAGCATGCGGTCGTAGGCCTGGGTGGTCGAGGGAACGTAATAAAACATCAGCAGAATTCCGGTCACCACCAGAATGAAGAACAGAAAGAATGAAATCAGCCCCAAGCCCAGAGTGAACGTGGCCCGCAAGCTATTGCGGTGAACCTTGACCGGATGCAGATGCAGAAAGAAATTGGTGAAGCTGGTCGAGGCCCGCCCCAGATCCGATGATGGGAGCGGGTTGCGGAAGATCGACCGCCAGATATTTTCCGGCAGCGCGATCAGCGAACTGCGAGTTTTCGTTTGGCTGCTCATACGCGCAAATAATTCCCCGCTTCAATCTCTGTGTCTTTGTCGACTTCGATATCGCCATTGGGAGCGAGGCTGACCTGATACCAGGGCAAGGCTCTGGGCGCCGGGCCGCCGGTGACGTTGCCGTCCTGGTCGTACCGGGAACCGTGGCAAGGGCAGGCAAAGCCGGTCTCGGAAACCGAGACAATGCAGCCCAGGTGAGTGCAGGTGGTGGAGATGGCGGCGATTTTGTCGCCGTCGCGCACGATGCAGACGCGCCGCACATCAAGGGAGACCCGGGCGCCAGAGGGAAAATCCTCAGGCTTGCCGATGGAGAAGCGATTGGGCTGACCGTAGGTGGCGCGCGGCTTGATGAAGATCAGGTTGGAGAGAACCGTGATAATCAGCGAGCCGAACAGCCCGAAGCCGCTCAGCCACGACAGCAATCTCCGCCGCGTCATCGCGTCGCCGCCTTCTTCAATCTCGGGCTTCGCCACAGTCTTCATCCTCTTCCTCCTCGTTCTGTTCGTCCTCGTCCTCTTCTCCGCGCCCTCGGGTTGGCTCCTTGGGAGAGTCGACCAGCTCTTCTACGTCTGACCAGAAGACCTGGTACTTGGTGTCTTCCAGGTTCCGGAAGTAGTTCTTCTTGACGGCAAACACAAACAGGAGCACCGCGCCGATTCCCATACACAAGCTGGCGATGATGGCGAGCCAGGTAAGCTCCATTTGCCGCACCTATTGGGGTCCTCACGGGCCATGACTTCGATGGATCCGCCTGCCGCGTCTCTTTCCGGGAATTCCGGAAATCCAGATTGGTTTGTCATGGCGCTGATACAGCGCCGGCGAACTTGTTTCCGCCAGCGCCGCCAGCTTTGCGATCGAAGCCCCGCCCAGCACTTGCGCCACTGCCAATTGCGCTTCGGCCCAGACCTGATGAGCGGGGCACCACGACTTCCTGTCGCACGACGGTCCCTCTTCCAGGCACTGGTTCAAACGAATGGGCCCTTCCATGGCCTCGACAATGTCGAGGAGCGAAACCGTCGTCGCAGAAGCTGCCAGGGCGTATCCCCCGCCCGTACCGCGCTGCGACCGGATCAGCCGGGACCGGACCAATTGCTGCAGCACCTTGGACAGAAAGTGTCCGGAAACATCAGTCGCCTTCGACAACTCCGATTGACGGAGGGACGAGCCGGTTGGCAGCCCTGCCAGATGAATCATCACCCGGACTGCGTAATCCGTAGCGCGAGTGATCTGCATGAAATTCCCTAATTGGACCTTTTTGGTCTAGTTGGAACTCTGCAAAATAAATCGCGTACGAGGTGATGTCTGTGACGCAGGGCACCGAAGTTTGTGACTCATGTCACGCACTCCAGACAAGGGAGAACTTCAGCGAAAAGTTGGCAGTGGGCAGTCGGTGCGGCGTGCAGGGAATGTGGGAGCGGAATTCTACGGACTTCAGGATTTGTTG
>JASHPH010000148.1 GCA_030038255.1 Candidatus Sulfotelmatobacter sp.
GGTGGGGGCGACCGCACTATCGCTGGAGGGGCTTGTGGCAGTGGATGCGGATGTGGTCCGGCTTCGCCGGGGCGACCTGAACGCTCTCTCGGAACTGATTACCAGGTACCAGAATCGGCTGTATCGGTACCTGCTGCGCATCGTGCGGCAGCCCGCCGAGGCGGAAGACCTGTTCCAGCAAACATGGTTGAGAGTGGTCGAGAAGATTCGTTCCTTCGATGCAAACCGCAATTTCGACGCCTGGTTGTTCACGCTGGCGCGCAACCTGGCGATCGATCATTTGCGCCGGATTCGTCCGCAGAGCCTGGACGAGCCGCTCGCAAACAGCTGGCATAGCGAAACCCTGGCGGACCGGATTCCGAGTAAAGACCACTCGCCGCTCGATCACGCTCTCGCGGCCGAGCGCCGAACGGAGCTCAGCGAAGCGATGGCGGGGCTGCCCATGATGTATCGCGAAGTTCTCACACTGCGGTTCGAGGATGAGATGAAGATTGAGGAAATCGCGCAGGTTACAGCGGTTCCGGTATCAACGGTCAAGTCGCGGCTGCGGCGTTCGCTGGAGCAATTGCGTTACGCGATGGAAGCGCGGTATCCCGGAGGTACATGGCAATGAGCGAGCACGACAAGATTCGAGAACTGCTGGCGCTAGCCGCAGCCGGCGCGCTGACGAGCGCGGAAGAAAAGCAGGTTACGGAGCATGTGCGGTCCTGCATCGCCTGCTCGAACGAATTGGGGGCTTGGCGGCCAATTGCGAGTGAACTCCGCCGATTGCCGACGCCGCAGCCTTCTTCGTGGCTGGTGCAGGCTACGCTGGCGCGTGCGGAGGCAAAGCTCGCCGAACAGGCCGAGCACGATTGGAACCGCCGCGTAATGATTGTTGTCCTGGCTTTTGCGTGGCTGCTGACGATTGTGACCTGGCCGGTTTTCCACGTTGTGAGCGGGCGTTTCGGGAGCTTGCTCGAGCCGCTGTTCAGCCATACGTGCATCAGTTTTGCCGCGTTCACCGCGCTAGGGTGGCTCCTGGGAGGGGTGGCCGCAGTGATGCTGGCAGTCTGCCAGCGCGGCGAAAGGAGGCTGGCATGAGCCGCTTCACAAAGGAATTGCGCGTGATTCCAAAGACAGCGTGGGTCGTTGGATGGTTCGCCTATTTGTGCTTCACGGTGCCGTTGTTCATCTTTGTCACACCAACGGATCGGGAACTAGGCAAATGGCCACGCTGGGGACAAGCGCTGCTCATTTACGGAATTTTCCTGTTCGTGGTGGCTGTGGTTGCGCTGATCGGATACGTCTACGGCGACGCGAAGCGGCGGCAGATGCGGTACGTAATGTGGACGCTGCTGGCGATCTTCATTCCCAATGCGATTGGGATGATCTTGTACTTCATTCTCCGCGACCCTCTCCCGAAGCCGTGCCCCGGCTGCGGGCATGTCGAAAAGGCAAGATTCCCATTCTGTCCGCGCTGCGGCACTTTGCTGCAGCCAACATGCCCGAAATGTGACAAACTCGTTGAGCCCACTTGGGCGAATTGCGCGTATTGCGGACAGCAACTGCCCGAGCCGGCGACGCGAGCTGCACAAAATCCCTCTGTGGCGACTTGAATCGAGCGCCCTACGGTGATGATTCGCCGGATATGAGTTTCGTCGCCGAGGCTGCTGCCGCATGATTCCGCCTCCGGCGCACAATCACTCGAAAGGGAGGACTTGCACGTGACGCGACCTCGTGGACCGGCTGCAAATCTCCCCGGATTCTCCGTGCCGCTCGCCGTGCTCCTGGCGCTCGTCGCTCTTCTCGCGCTGACCGCGGCCTCCGCGCGCGGCCGCCAGACGAACGAAGAGTACTCGGCCCGGCGTCATCGGCTTCTCGCACAGGTGGACGCCCCGGTCGTGCTCTTCGGCTACACCGGCAACGAAAACACGCTCGAATTCCTTCGCTTCCAGCAGGAAGAAAACTTCTACTATCTTACCGGGCACAACGAAGAGGGCGCCGCACTGCTGCTCATTCCGGCAGTCTCCACAGGCAAGAACGCAGGAGCATCGCGGGAAATCCTCTTCCTTCCTGCCAAGAACCCTCGCGCGGAGCGCTGGAACGGCCCGCGGCTCGCGCCCACCGATCCCGGCATCGAAGCTCGCACCGGATTCCAGGAAGTTCAGCCGTTTTCGAACCTGTCGGGGCTCGTGGCGCAGCTCGCCCTGTCGTTCCCGAAGTTGTACGCCGAATTACCGGGCCCTCACGAGCTCGGCTATCCCCACGTTCAAATCTGGAGCGACTGGCTGCGCAAACAGGCCGCCGGCGTCCAGCTCGAGAACGTCGTCCCGAAGATCGTCGCGTTGCGCGAGATCAAATCGCCGGGCGAAATCGCCCTGATTACGCGCGCCGTTGAAGTCTCCGTGGACGCGCATTTCGAGGCCATGCGCATGATGCGCCCAGGCCTCTTTGAATATCAGGTGGCCGCGCGCATGCAGTTCGTCCATGCCGACGCGGGATGCGGCGAAGAGGCCTACGCCCCGATCGTCGGCACCGGATTCAACTCCACCGTGCTCCACTACGATTCTCTGGAGTCCAAGATCGCCGACGGCGACATCGTGGTGCTCGATGTGGCCTGTGCGCAGGACGGCTACGCTGCCGACATCACGCGCACGCTTCCCGCCAGCGGTCACTTCTCCCCCCGCCAGCGCGAAATCTATGAAATCGTTCTCGGTGCCCAGAATGCGGCCTTCGCCGCGGCAAAGCCGGGAATGTTCAACACCGGCAACGCCCCCAATAGCATCTTCAAGATCGCCTACGATTACATCGATACGCACGGAAAAGACAGCGCGGGAAATTCCCTCGGCCGCTACTTCATCCACGGTCTTTCGCACCATATCGGATTGAACGTCCACGACCCCAGCGATCCCTCCCGCCCCCTCGAGCCGGGCATGGTGATCACGATCGAGCCGGGCATTTACATTCCCGACGAAAAGCTGGGTGTTCGCATTGAAGACGACGTACTGATCACCGAATCCGGCGCAAAAATGCTGAGCGGACGCCTTCCGCGCGACCCCGCGGAGGTGGAAGCGGTGATGGCCCAGGGCCGCGCCGCGCGCGAAAAGAACCGCTGACCGGCCTTCGCCGCCCGCCGCCTGCCACTCGTTGACAATGGCACCGAATTAGAGGAATATCCGCCTCGGTTGCTGGTGCCCTGGGTTGACCCTGCGTAGCCACATCCGTGCTGACTGCCCGAGGCAGCCACAGTTTGCTCAGCATCCCGCCCGCGGATTTTTCGGTGGGCCGAAGGAGTCCTCTCTTGAAAAAGCTGTACATCGGAAATATCCCTTATAACTGCACCGACCAGGATTTGGCGGAGTGGTTCACCCAGGGGGGCTATTCCACCCAGTCCGTAACTATCCTGCGGGACCGGGCTACGGGACAATCGCGCGGGTTCGGCTTCGTCGAGATTGGGAACGACGAAGAAGCGGATCGAGCCATCGCCGCCCTCAATGGAAAGGCCTTTATGGGCCGCACGCTGGTGGTAAACGAGGCTCGTCCGCCGGCTCCACGTGGCCCGGGTGGTGGAGGTCGGGGCGAGGGCGGGAATAGGGAACGGCGTGGCGGCGGGGGCGGCCGCTATCGCGAGTAGGGAGGCGCCCGCGGGCGGACGCGGCGCACGTCTTCGGCTCTCTCGGTCTGTTCTGCCGCGTGGATGCATCGTCAAGGCTGGAGTCTTATGCGGTTCGAGTGCCCGGGGACCCGGGTGACCCTTACAAGACACGACCTTAGCTGACCCTTCCACGAAGGTGCAACTTTGTGACACTGTCCTGCGTTAAATAAGCAGTAGGCGCACGTGGGGCCTCTCGCGACCTTTCGGCCGCCGCCCGCATCTAAGATGCCAAGCGCGGTCGTCCCACGCGCCGGAGTCATCGATGTGGACGCGACGTGAATGGAAGACATTTTATCAGGCCGTTAAGAAGTCGGCGGGGCTCTCGAAGCCTCCTCGGCCGCTCTACCGCTCGGGTACGAACCGGCTGATTCCCGCCGAAGGGTTCAGCCTCGATGAGCTGGTGGCCGCGGGCGTGAGCCTGGTGCAGGCCGAATCCTGGGGACTGCCCGTTGATCTCGGCCGTACGGACTCCTACGAGCCCAACGTCTCCGCCCTCCGTGTTTACGCGCGCGTGGCGCGCGTGGCGCCCTGAGGCAGGACCCGTTGACGGGTTCTGGCCGCGCCGCCGACCTTCCTCTTGACGCTCACATAGGAATCTGTAAACTGCACTTTCTCGCGGCACCGATGCAACAACCGACTCAAGATTCGATTCACGATTTTGACTTCCCGCAGCGGGAGGCCGCCTTCTTTTACGGTCTCTTCCTTCGCGGGCACGCTCCCGATAAGCTGCGCCGGGATATCGACGTTCCTCCCGAAGTGGTGGCCAAATGGCAGCGAGAAGCCGAGCTGTTGCCTGAGGCACGCCCTGTCATCGACCGCATCCTGGAGTACCGCCGTTCTGTTCTGGCTATTTTCGATTCGCTGATCGATACTTCCTCGCGCCGTACCCGCCTCCAATAGCCCCGCGCTTCGGTTGACTCCCTCCAGGCCCTCATCTGCATCGCATGTTCTGTGTCTGTCCCGAACGGTTGCACTTTGTTCCCCGCAGCTCAACGGTAGTCTGTTCGGAAACTGTGGCAGTTTCGCCTGCTCCGGAATAAAGTAGTTAGCGGCCGGTTCGTAAATAAGGGCTTTGGATTCGCCTCAGCGGGATCTGCGGCAGCACTTCACCAGGGATGGCGGAAGATCATCGGCTCAACTGCGTTTCCATCCCATTGGTGACAAATGTCCAGCCGCTGAATCCAATGGCTGCAGGAGGGGAGAATTCATGGAAAGAACAACTGAGTCTCCCGCACAGGTGGTCTCGAGAGCCGAACGGCCACAGAACGGTTCTGGACCCTTTTCCAGCGAGTCCGAACTTAACATTCTAAAGCTGATTTCTGCTGGGTCACCGCTCCATGAAGTTCTGACGAGTATCGCTCGCCTGGTCGAATCTCAAGCCGAAGGTTTGTTCTGCACCATCTGGCTGCCCGATGAAGGGGCGAGCTATCTCCACTGCGTAACGGCGCCAAGCCTTCCTGGATTCACCGACCATGTGGGGCGCACCAAGATTTGTGCGAAAGGCGCGTCCTGCGGCACCGCTGTTTTTCGCAGGGAGCCGGTGTATGTAAGCGACATTCTCGCCGACCCGCTTTGGGATGACTATCGTCATCTGATGTCGCCTTATGGAATTCGTTCCGTGTGGTCCCATCCTTTGTTCAGCAGCGAAGGGCCGGCTCTCGGAACTTTCGCGATCCTTCACCGCGACGAGCGCACCCCTGGTAACAGCGAACTGCAATTGATTGGGAACGCCAGCCACATTACCGGGATCGCAATTGAACGTCACAGGCGCGAAGAAGCCTTGCGACGCGAACGCGATAGGCTGCGTTTGCTTCTGGAAATCACCAGCAGCGTGACATCCAAGCTGGACCTCCGGCAGGTGGTTGCGGGGCTCTCGACGAATCTTTTCCGCGTGATGCAGTGTGACGTCTCAGCCTTGTTGCTGCCCGACTCCGAGAGCGGCGCGTTACGCGTCACTATCCTGTACAACCCCGACGCGAGAGGACCCTTCCGCGAGGGTTCGTCGGTGCCGATGAATGGTTCGATCTCTGGTCAGGTATTGCGGAAGGGCCAGAGCCTCCGGATCGATAGCTTCGAACAGGTCCGCGAGGATCCTGAAATTTATGGGCATCCTCAGGGCCGGCTTCTTTATGAGCGCGTAATGGAGGAAGGTCTCCGAACGGGATGTTATCTTCCGCTCACTGTCCGCGACCGCGTCGTGGGCGTTTTGATGCTCTGCCGGCGTTCGGACAAAGTCTTTGAGAAAGACGACGTGATCTTGTTGGAGCAGGTGGCCCGCCAGGTAGCGATTGCAGTTGAGAACACCCTGGAGTACGAAAAAGCGAGGACGGATCGGGACAAAGAAACGAAACAGAGGCTCTATCTTGAGCAGGAGATTCGCGCCGAGTTCGGCCAAATCGTCGGTGAGAGCCCCGCGTTGAAGACCACTTTAAGCTTGGTCTCTGTGGTGGCTCCTACGAATTCGACCGTGCTGATCCTGGGAGAGACCGGAACCGGCAAAGAACTCATTGCCCGCGCGACTCATCACCTGAGCGCTCGCAGCCAGATGGCATTCGTAAAACTGAATTGCGCCGCAATCCCCCTTGGACTTCTTGAGAGCGAGCTGTTCGGTCACGAAAAAGGAGCGTTTACCGGCGCCATCGCCCAGAAATCGGGGAGGTTCGAACTCGCCGACAAAGGCACGCTTTTTCTCGATGAGGTCGGTGATATCCCTCTTGAGCTTCAGGCGAAACTTCTCCGCGTCTTGCAGGAGCAGGAATTCGAGAGGCTCGGCAGCAACCGTACGTGTAAGGTCGACGTACGGCTGATTGCGGCAACGCACCATGATTTGCCTGGTATGGTAAAACAAGGGACATTCCGCGAAGACCTCTACTATCGTCTGAGAGTATTTCCGATCCAGGTCCCTCCCTTGCGTCAGCGCGCTCAGGACATTCCGAGATTGGTGCAGCATTTCACAGCGCTCTTCGCTCAGCGCATGAACAAACGCATTGACGTTATCCCTCCGGAGACCATGGATGCGTTGGTGCGATATCAGTGGCCCGGAAACGTCCGTGAATTGCAGAACTTCTTGGAACGCGCGGTGATCCTCTCTCCACATTCCATTTTGCGCGCCCCAATTTCCGAGCTGGAGCCGTTCGAGCCTCGCGGAGTGTCGAATGTTGCGATCAATGGTCTGGCGGAGGCAGAGCGGGATCATATCCTTCGCGCTTTGGAAGCCAGCAATTGGGTGATCGGTGGGCGCAATGGTGCCGCAGCGCGTTTGGGCGTCAAGCGAACCTCGTTGGTCTACAGGATGAAAAAGCTCCGCATCAATCGGCCTGCCGGGGCGCCACGGAATCGCAGCGCCGCGGTGGCTGGCAACAGCCGGGCTTCCTAGTCTGCTCGCGAATCGCGCGCGCCTGACGGCTGGTCCGGCGGAAACCCGTCATTGGCGAACTTCCGTCACCGATTTGTCACATCTCGTTCAAGATTTCCAGGCCTTTCTTCGCTCCAAGCTTCAATCGCCAGAACAACTTGCCTGAAAACTTTTCTCTGCCGGTGAGCTTTCCCGTTTTGGCCTTCCAACTGCCCTAAGTCCCCTGCAAGCCACGGGAGGGCCTCATGAGCGAGGCGACATCACGAACGGCAGCAAGACGTGTGGCGCCCGGCGGCGACGCCGGTCGATTCGGCGTCCCTCATACATCCATCCACAAGGTCGAGGCGGATGGCGTACAGATGTTTTGCCGCGCGGCAGGCGACCGAAACGCGCCCGTTATTCTCTTACTGCACGGATTCCCAACCTCTTCGTTCATGTTCCGTGAACTGATTCCTCGCCTGGCGAGTGACTACCGGGTGATCGCGCCGGACCTTCCCGGTTTCGGGTTCACCGAGGTCCCGGCTGCAAGGAATTACGTGTACTCCTTCGACCAACTGGGGTTCACGATCGACGCCTTCACCCAGGCGCTCAAAATCGACCGCTACGCAATCTACGTTTTCGACTATGGCGCCCCAACCGGCTTCCGTTTGGCATTGGCGCACCCCGAACGGGTCACTGCGATAATTTCGCAAAACGGGAACGCTTACGAAGAAGGCCTCGGCGAGGCCTGGGGCCCGATCCGGAAGTACTGGAGCGAACCCACGGCGGAGAACCGGGACATACTTCGCAAGAGCATTTTGACAGAGGGCGGGACGCGCTGGCAGTACACCTACGGAGTGGCCAATCCAGAAAGTGTCCCGCCGGAAACCTATACGCTGGACACAGCTTTGTTCGAACGTCCGGGAAACAAGGAGATCCAGCTTGATTTGTTTCTGGATTACGCCTCAAACCTAACCCTTTATCCGAAATTTCAAGAATATTTCCGGCAGTCGAAACCGCCTTTGCTTGCCATCTGGGGCAAGAAGGATCCTTTCTTCATTCCAGCGGGAGCCGACGCTTTCCGCAAGGACTTGCCCGGCGCGAAGGTCCAGTTCCTCGACACCGGACATTTCGCGCTCGAGACACACGTCGTCGAGATTGCCTCCGCGATGAAGGACTTCCTCGCCGCAAACGGGATCGGGCCTCCGGCCTGAGAGTGTCCGGCTTTCACGATGTGCGCCCTGCCTCACAACTCGGCAATCATTCTGGTGCACGGGGCATGGGCCGACGGGTCTTGTTGGAAGGATGTCATTCTCCCGTTGCAGGATAAGGGTTTTCAGGTCATCTGCGCGCCGATCCCGCTTACATCGCTGGCGGACGATGTCGCCGCTCTTACCCATGCTCTAGAACGGACCAGTGGCCCCGTCATCTTGGCTGGCCATGCATACGGAGGGGCTGTAATCGGAGCGATACGCGAAGAGCGAGTTCACTCGCTCGTTTATGTCGCGGCGCTCGCGCCCGAGCAAGGCGAGACTGTCGCGCAGGTGTTCTACCGCGACAAACCCCATCCGGAAGCGCCGAAGCTGGCCCCGGACACACACGGCTTTATCTGGATGCCGGAAGACGGATTCGGCCGGGCGGTCGCCCACAAAGCCTCGCCCGCCCAGACAAGAATCCTGGCCGCCGTTCAGCGGCCCATTTCGGTTCGCTGCATTCAGGAGCCGGCGCCCGCGCCGGCATGGACGGCGAAGCCCTCCTGGTTTTTGCTCGCAGAAGAGGACCGCATGATCAATCCAGGCACGCAGCAATTTATGGCTCGTCGAATGGGCGCGAAGGTCCGCTCGAGCCGCGTGGACCACAGTCCGATGTACACCGCGCCGGATCTGGTGATTGACGTGATTTTGGAGGCCGCGCGAGAGAGCCTTTCCCGGTAAGCCGCTCGCATGGACTCGGAAAAGGAGCGTTATGACTGCGAAATCCGTTGCCATCGTCACCGGGGCGAGTCAAGGCATTGGTCAGGCTGCTGCAATTCGGCTGGCCCGCGATTTTTCGGCCCTTGTGCTTGCGGCTCGGAATAAAGACAACTTGGAAAGAACCGCGACTCAAGTGGAATCCGCAGGTGCCGCGGCGGCGCTTCACGCTATCGACCTGCGGGAACCGCAGGCCGCGGAAATCGTCGTTTCAAAGGCTCTTGAACGCTTTGGCAGGATCGATGCCCTTCTCAACATCGCGGGGGCGGTGCCGCAGATTGATTTATTCGAGATGACGGACGCGCAGTGGAACGACGGCATGGCGCTTAAGTTTCACGGCGCGCGCCGCTTGACGATCTGCGCATGGGAAGCATTAAAGGCCTCCAA
>JASHPH010000149.1 GCA_030038255.1 Candidatus Sulfotelmatobacter sp.
GCGGTACATTCCGCGGCCGGTACGTTCCAGCGCGTGGCAGCGGCTGCGATGAGGCGTTCGCGCGCGCTGGCGCCGACTTGCTGCATTCGCTTCTGTGACTGCCTCACCGAGACGCTGCCGTGCGAGAACATGTCGCCATAGACCTTGTTCTCACGGAGGTTGCGGTTGGGCGAGGCATATTCGATCCGCACTTTCGACCAATCGCACTGCAGTTCCTCAGTGACGATCATTGGCAGCGCGGTCATGCTGCCCTGGCCCATCTCCGATCGCTGATAGCGGATCAGGATGGAATCGTCGGGATCGATCGCGATCCAGGCGTCGATATCGTTGCCGTTATAGGCGTTGTCGTGGTCCCAAGGCTCCCCCGTCACGGCGGCGGCCCGAGCAAGGCGCGGTGCGGCGCCGATGCCGATCATCAGGCCGCCGGCCGCGGTCGCGGCCGTGACGATGAAATGACGGCGGGTGAGAGTCGAAGCGGCGTGAGCGTTCATCGCATCCTCCCTCATGCTTTCATCAGGTCGGCGGCGCGATGGATGGCGCGGCGAAGCCGTTCGTAGGTTCCGCAGCGGCATATGTTCGTAATGTTCGCGTCGATGTCTGCATCGGTCGGGTTGGGATTTTGCTTGAGGAACGCCGCCGTGGCCATGATCTGACCGGACTGGCAGTAGCCGCATTGCGGCACGTCCTCGGCAAGCCAAGCCTGCTGCACGGGGTGCTTGCCGTCGGGCGAAAGCCCCTCGATGGTGGTGATGCTGGCGCCGTTCAGTACCCCGATCGGTACCGAGCAAGAGCGCATCGCCTGGCCGCCGATGTGGACGGTGCAGGCGCCGCACTGCGCAATGCCGCATCCGAATTTCGTTCCGGTCAGGCCGACCGCATCGCGCAACGCCCAAAGAAGGGGTGTATCAGGCTCGAGATCGACCTGATGCTGGGTCCCGTTGACTGTAAGCGTGATCATCGTCAGGGCACTCGCATAATTGGTAATTTGCGAATCCTAGCACAATCTCCCGCTCCGGCAATGCGGGGCGGCCACCATCCTGCCGCGATCACGGCTTCGTGCAGGCCGACGTGCCCACTTACCTACCATTCCCTACCAGTGGAACCGTTGCGCGGCCGTCGTCAGGTCCGTCGGCGCTCTTCGCTTTTGCACAACTGATCCAACTCGCTTGGGTTCCCCGAAGAGATCCGATGGCCTCTCATAGCCGAAGCGCGCCCTCATTCCATCCTGTTGGTCAGCGTGCCGATCTCTTCGATCCACAGTTTCACTTCGTCGCCCGCTTTGAGGAATTCCGGCCGCGCAGCGCCGACGCCCGCTGGCGTCCCGGTGAGGATCACGTCGCCGGGCTGGAGCGTGATGCGGGAGGAGAGATGCTCGATCTGCTCGGCGAGGGTGAAGATCATCTGGCTGGTGTTGGAATCCTGCTTGAGAACCCCATTGACCCACAGCTTGAGTCCAAGCTTTTGCGGGTCCGGTATTTCGGATGCCGGAATGATCCAGGGCCCCAGCGGGCAGGAGCCGTCGAAGTTCTTGTGGGCGACCCAGTCAAACTTGAACGGCGCGGTATCCGGCACGTGGGGCCGCCGGCCCATGTCGCGCGCCGACAGGTCGTTGGCGATGCAATAGCCGGCGACGTAATCCAGCGCGTTGGCGAGCGGCACGTTCTTAGCAGCGCGCCCGATCACGGCGGCCAACTCGATCTCCCAGTCCATGGTCTTCGACAGGCCGGTGATGCGCACGGTCTCGTCGGGACCGGCGAGCGTGCTGCGCCCGGCCTTGAGGAAATGCCAGGGCTTGAGGCCTAGCGTGTGCGGATCGGGCTCGATGGGTCGATTGTGAGTCCGCGCCATTTCGGCAGCATGATCGGCATAGTTTGCACCGGCGCAGTAGATCGCCGAGGGCCACAGGATCGGTGCGAGAAGCCTGGTCGAGGCGAACGGCTGGCCAGTCCCGGTTCTGGCGCTTGCGGCTGCTGCCGCGATCCGGTCGGCCGCTGCGGCCCAATCCTCCAAGATGCCCAGTACTGTCGCATCGCCGGGACGGCCGGTGAGCTTCGCGGCATCGAATACGGTCTCATCGATGACGATCCCGGCGCGCGGACCTTCCGCCGCAACGTAGGTCGCAAGCGCGTAGTTCGGCATGATGGCTTCCCCCTGTTGGCGCGGCGGAGAAAACCGGTTTGCCGCGGCCTTTGCAAGCGCGGACGTCCTGGCATCACTTATGCTTCGAAGCCAATGCGGGCAGTCTGGAAATGCTTGCTAATCAAACCCACTGCTGTCCGGTTGAGGGCGTGGTGCGTTCGAGAAAACGCTGATTTAGCATGATGTTGCAGGCAAAAATGGATGGTGTCGATTTGAACTCGGTTGGGCGCTATTCGGAGCTTTTCCGAGGAGCCGCCCGTGAACACCGGCAAAACGCTTTTCGCCCAGCTCATGGATTTTCTACCGTGGAGCACCTTCGCACGTATTGTTGTACGTTACGATGGCGACGCTCGGGTGCGAACATTGCGCTGTGCCGAGCAGTATCGGGCGATGGCGTTTGCGCAACTGACCTATCGAGAGAGCCTGCGCGATATCGAAGTCTGCCTGTCGGCTCAAGCCTCGAAGCTCTACCACATGGGCTTTCACGATCCGGTGCGGCGATCGACGTTGGCCGACGCCAACGAGGCGCGCGACTGGCGTATTTACGCGGAGTTCGCCCACCGGCTGATCGCCCAGGCAAGAAAACTTTATGCCGACGACCGCTTGGGCTCGGAGTTGACCAACACGGTCTATGCTCTGGACTCGACCACCATCGACTTGTGTCTGTCGCTGTTTCCGTGGGCGCACTTTCGCTCCACCAAAGCAGCGGTGAAGATGCATACCTTGCTCGATCTGCGCGGTAACATCCCGAGCTTTATCCATATCTCGGACGGCAAGCTGCACGACGTTCACGCTCTCGATCTGCTGCTGCCCGAAGCGGGCTCTATCTACGTCATGGATCGCGGCTACGTCGATTTCGCACGCCTTTATGCGTTGCATCAGGCGGGCGCCTTCTTCGTCACGCGCGCCAAATCGAACCTCGATGCCCACCGGGTCTACTCCGCGACGACCGATCGGTCGGCCGGCATCATTGCCGATCAAACGATCGCGTTAGATGGCTACGCCACCAGCAAGGATTATCCGGTTCACCTGCGCCGTGTCCGCTTCAAAGACCCGGAGTCGGCAAAGACGCTGGTGTTCCTGACCAACCAATTCGCCTTTCCGCCGACCACGATCTGCGCTCTTTACAAGAGCCGCTGGCAGGTCGAACTTTTCTTCAAATGGATCAAGCAGCATCTTCGGATCAAAAAGTTCTACGGCACGTCGGACAACGCGGTGAAGACGCAAATCTGGATCGCGGTTTCGGTTTATGTTTTGGTCGCCATCGTCAAGAAGCGCCTCGCTTTGGAAGTCTCCCTCTACACTTTGCTCCAGGTCTTCTCCGTCACCCTCTTCGAGAAAATGCCGATGGCACAGGCACTTTCCGAAACGAGCACCACATTCGAGGACCATGATATCGACACCCAATTGAATTTGTTCGACTTTTGACCGGACAGCAGTGAATCAAACCGGCAAGATGTTTGCCGGTGCGCACTGTTTTCCATATGCTGCGCGTCCCACCCAAAAAGGATACCTCCCATGAGAATCGTCACGGCCTTGTTCCTTGGTTCCTGCCTCGTGGCCACCGGGCCGGTCTTTGCGGAGAAGATCGATTTTTCGACAACCACGTGTAAGCAATTCCTCGAAAGCAAGAAGGACGAAATCGGCGTTATCCTTGCCTGGCTTGACGGCTATTATCATGAGGAGAAGGATCCACCGATTTTCGACACGGCCAAATTCGAAGCGAATG
>JASHPH010000011.1 GCA_030038255.1 Candidatus Sulfotelmatobacter sp.
AAGCCGCGCCCTTTCAAAGCTCTCGCGACGGAGCTATCAGCCGCCTTCCACCTCAGGCCCATGCGCGCGGAGGAGACGGGCGGCGATCGCGCCAGGGTTGCGAAGGTTGCGGAAGTTTGCGACGGGCGGTCTCACTGGCCCGCGCAAGGGAAACTTCACTGTCGGTGAGCATGGGGACGTAGACGTCCTCGAAGATCTGGCGCGGCGTGATGCTGACGACGCCGTCGCAAGACTCGACTAGGTAGTCGCCCTTGCGGCCGCTATGTTGCCGGCCGAGAGAGTCGACGAAGCTGAGGCTGCCGCTGAGTTGTTTGGCTTTCACTAAAAAGCGTGTACGGTAGGTGATCCATTCGGCGGACGATTTCATGGCGCTGACCCGAGTGCAAATTCGCTTGCCAGCCCTCGTGCTGGTCTCCGGCTGGCTTGTGGCGCCGGATCCAACTGGCAATTTTTGTTGTGGGGCGAAGGTGAATGTACGAGCGAATTGGGCGCAGGTCAATCCAACATTTTTGGTGCATGTGAGGAAAACGATGGCAGGAGATTGTGATGATGAAGGCGGATGAAGCTTTGGCTCAATCTCATCGCGTTGGGCGCGAGATGACGGCGGTTTAGATATCAAGGGAGCGAGAACGGTGAAATCTGCTAGAGTGGGCAGCCGGAATATCCACAGCGACCGCACAGGAAATGCAAACTGCGTGGGCAATATCCCGTTGGCGGTTCTGGGCAAGGAGGCATCGTGATGCGAAAAATTTCTTGCGGCGTTCTTATTTTCTTGCTTGTGAGCGTTACTTCTCTCTTAGGACAGACGGCGGCGAAGGTCACCGCGTTGCGCTGCGGCAGCTTGTTTGACGGGCGTGGAGATGCGCTGCGCAAGAATCTGGTGGTCGTCGTCGAGGGAGACAAGATCAAGGAAATCTCGGACAAGGTTCCCGTGGGCGCGGAGGTGATCGATGCGTCGCGCGAGACGTGTCTTCCGGGACTGATCGACACGCATACGCATATTCTGCTGCAAGGCGACATCACAGCGGCTGATTACGACGCGCAACTGCTGAAGCAGTCGCCGGAATATCGAACGATTCTGGCGACGGTGAATGCGCGGCGCGCGCTGGAGTATGGCTTTACGTCGATTCGCGATCTGGAGACGGAGGGCGCAGGCTATGCCGACGCCGATGTGAAGAAGGCGATCAACAACGGCGTGATTCCCGGGCCGCGCATGCAGGTGGCAACGCGGGCGCTGAATGTGACGGGAGCGTATCCGCTGCAGGGCTATGCACCGAATGTGACGGTGCCGCATGGCGTGCAGATCGTGGATGGGCCCGACAACGCGCGCCAGGCCGTGCGGGAGCAGATCAGCCATGGGGCGGACTGGATCAAGGTGTACAGCGACCGTTCGTACCGCGTGCGCGAGGACGGCGTGCTGGATGACATCCCCACCTTCACGATGGAAGAGCTGCGGGCGATCGTCGAGGAGGCGCACCGGGAGCGGCACAAAGTCGCGTCGCATGCGATGGCGCTCTATGGCGTGCACAATTCGGTGGAGGCGGGAGTGGATACGATCGAGCACGGAAACTACATCGCCGACGAAGACTTGAAGACGATGGCCGCGCGCGGAATTTTTTATGTGCCGACGATTTTTGTGGGTGAATACGTGGCTCAGGGGCGGGCGGCAGAGGGCGCTCCGGTGTGGGTGAAGATGATTCAGATCCATGAAGACACGTTCCGGCGGGCGATGAAGGCGGGTGTGAAGATTGCGTTCGGGACAGATGCCGGCGGGTTTGATTGGAAGGTGGATCCGGCGAAGGAATTCTCGTCGATGGTGAAGTTCGGCATGACGCCCGGCGCAGGCTCTGCGCTCCGCGACTGTGACGGCGGCCGAACTGCTTGGCATGCAGGATTCGCTGGGGACGATTGAAACGGGCAAACTGGCGGACATTGTGGCGGTGCCGGGCGATCCGCTGAGCGATTTGTCGGTGATGGAGAAAGTGGATTTCGTGATGAAGGGCGGGGCGGTGTACAGGCGGCCGGAAAGTCAAAAGCCTTAACCACAGAGGGCGCAGAGGACGCAGAGGAAATCAAAATCCCCACCCTAGCCGCAAAGTGCGCGGCTAGGATGGGGTACTTCGAAAGCTGCTGCGCTCTCGGGGCGGAAGAATGCCTCCGCCCCTACATGGATCTAGCGATGCGCCATCGCGGGCTCGTGGGCTTCTTTGCCGGACTTGAAGGCGGCGTAACGCTTGTTGATTTCGTCCCAGTTGACCACGTTCCACCAGGCGGCGAGATATTCGGGGCGGCGGTTCTGGTATTTCAGATAATAGGCGTGCTCCCAGACGTCGTTGCCGAAGATGGGATAGAGGCCCTGCGAGAGCGGGCTATCCTGATTCGGCGTGCTCATGATCTGCACTTCGCCGTTCGGCTTGCCGGCCAGCCAGACCCATCCTGAGCCGAACTGTTTGGCGCCGGCGTCGTTAAACTTGGCCTGAAAGTCCTTGAAGTTGCCGAAGGTTTTGTTGATGACGTCGGCGATGGGGCCGGTGGGATCGCCTCCGCCCTTGGGCTTCATGATCTTCCAGAACATGGTGTGGTTGACGTGGCCTCCGCCGTTGTTGCGGACCGCGGTGCGGATGTCTTCCGGAATGGCGTTGAGGTCGCGGATAAGATCTTCGGCGGTCTTGCCAGCGAGGTTGGGATGCTTCTCCAGGGCGGCGTTCAGGTTTTTCACGTAGGCGCCGTGGTGCATGTCGTGATGCAGGGTCATCGTCTGCTTGTCGATGATCGGTTCCAGCGCGTCGTAGGCATAGGGTAGCGGTGGTACTTGGTGAGCCATGATGTCCTCCAGGAAGTTGAGATGACAGGAGACGTGATTTCGATGCAGTGGCGGGATGATTATAGCGCGGAAATAAGGAAGCGCGCCGAGCGCGCGATCGCTGCGTCGCGCAAAACGCAACGCTTCGCCCCACCCCATCACACCAAAACCGGGCGTGCTGGGGACCCCGGTTCGCGCGGCGAGCCCAGGTCCTTCGCTCGGCCAAAGAGAAAGCGCCTCGCTCAGGATGACAAGAATTACTTGCGCCCCAGCAGGCGAATGCGGCTGGTGAAGGCGCGGCCTTCGCACGCGCTGAAGGTGGGCGTGGGATGGTTGAGATTGGGGTTTGCGCTGTTCACGATGACGCTATCGACTACGAACGGATTGCAGCGGCCGGTGATGTTGTCGAAGCCGCCGCGGAGGGCCAGATAGTATCCGAACAGGTGGAAGCGCTTCTCGAGTTGCAGGTTGAGGGAGAAGTAGTACGGGAAGCGCTCGGCGCCGGGCGCGCTGATGAGTTGTTGCTGATCGTTGAGAAGGCTGAAAGGGAATCCGGTGCGGGCTTCGGCGGAGTACGCGACTTCGAGTTGATGAATGATCGGCAGCTTGAAGAAGGGCAAGTATCCCCAGGAGAGGAAGCGATTGGGTGTGTCCCAGGGATAAGGGCCGGGCTGCTGCGGGCTAAACACGTCGCTATCGACGTTGAAGTCGAGCACCTGGTTGGAGTGGGCGCGGGAGCGCGTGTAAGAGCCCATGATCGTGTAACTCTCGCTGAAATTGCGGCGGAGCGTGAGCTGAAGGGCGTCGTAACGGTCGTCGCGTGTGTTCTCGAGGAAGTAGTTGCCGCCGGCGGCGGCGTTCAACGTGTTGTAGACGAAGCCGCGGGTGCCGCGCTTTTCGAGGAATTCGGCTTTCATGTAGATGGCTGCGGGCAGTTTCTTTTCGAAGCCGAGGCTCCAGTTGAGCGAGCGCGGAACTTGGAGCGTGGAAGTGTGGGCAGAGAAGCTTGTGGTGATGGGGCCTGTGGTGGTGACACATCCGAATGGAGCCACGCAAGTGGGATTGACGGAATAAAAAGTGTCCTGCCGCGTTCCGGCGAACGGGCGGGCGACGAGAAAGATCGGCGTTGCGTCGTAGACGAGGCCGATGCCGGCTGACAGTTTCGTGTTGCCGGAATTGTCGAGCACGTAAGTTCCCGCGAGACGAGGAGCGACGGCGGCGTGGCGGACGATTTCATCCCAGTCGAGGCGAACTCCAGGATTGAGCAGGAGGCGGTTGGTGACGCTCCAGCGATCCTCCGCGTAGGCGCTGATTTCGGTGTTGTACTGGTAGTGCAGGGGAGCAGCAGAGAAAGTTGAGTAGCGCGTGCAGGGGAAGTTCGCATTCTGGGCAGCGGTAAGGCATTCGGTAGCCGAAGTGAGTTGATTGGCGCCGATCAGGAACGAGATCGGCTGGCGGTTGAACTGGGCGTCGTAGGAAATGCGGTCCAAGTCGATACCAACCTTGAAGTCATGACGGCCGAGCCACTGGTGCGGTGGCAGGAAAAGATTGGCGATGGCTTGCAAGCGCCGCGCGTGGGTTGAGTCGGCAAAGTAGTAGCTTCCGCCCGCGGTCGCAAGCACGGCGGGCGTGGTCGAAGTAGCGGCCGCGCCCGTGTTAACGAAATATGGCGAGTTTCCGTACGGCGTCAGCGCGACGTTGTATTGGTCGAAGGCGAATCCGGTTTCGAGTAGTTCTCCGCCCTTGAAGTAGTGCTGGTCTTTGGCGCTTGCGACGAAGACGGATTCGACGTCTTTCGGGTTGGTCAGCTGCGGGCTCAGCGGGGAAAGGCCGTCGTACTGGTCGTGAAGATAGTTGGGAAGAAAACTGAGCGTGAGAATGTTGCGGGCGGTGAGGTTGGCCTGAAGTTTGGTGAGATTGCCGAGGCGGAGGACGTGGTCGTTGTCGTGGCCTACCGGAAGTTGAGTGTAAATCGTGTTGTCGTACTCGCCGTCGAAGGCGTTGTAAAACCAGATTTTTCCCTTCTCGAACGGGCCGGAAAAGGTGAAGCGCGGAAGGAACTGGTCGAAGCGAAGGCCGTGCTTGAACTGCGCGGAAGGAATGAAGTCGGTGGCGTAGAAGCGGTAGTGGTCGTCGCCGATGCCGGTGTTGAAGATGAGGATGCCGCCGGCTCCTTTGCCATCTTCGGCAGGCTCGCGCGCGGGCTCGACCTGAATGGAGCGAAAGGCGTCGGTGCTTACGCGGACCAGGAGTTGTCCGTTGGCCGGTTGAGTTACGTTGAAGCCGTCGAGCAGCGTGACGGATTGATATGTCTCCGCTCCGGCGACGTGCGGCTGGCCATTCTGGTCTTGCACCACGCCGGGGATGAAGTTGAGCGCGTTGCGGTAGTCGTTGGTGGCGGGGTAGACGATGTTGAGGACGTCGAGGCCGCTGATGGTTTCCTGCGCCGAGACTTGCGCGGGATCGATGGCCGGAGGGGATTCGCGGACGTTGACGACTTCGCGGACTTCCTGCTGATGCGTGAGCGTGACTTCGATTGTGGCACCTAGCGTGATTTGAACGTTGGATTGCACGGCAGCGTAGAAACCTTCCTTTTCGACGCGCAGCTGATACTGGCCGGCGGAGAGCGAAGGGAACTGGCAGCGGCCGGTGAAGTCGGTCTGGCAGCGGACCTCGGGAAGCGGCGGAGATTCGAGGAACACGCGCGCGGAGGAAACAGCCACGCCGTTCTCGTCGGTGACGGCAATGGTGGGTGCGGTTGCGGATTGCCCGACCGCCGTTGCGACAAGAGTCAACGTGAGGAGGAGAGCACGCATGGGATACAACAATTGTATGTGGGATGCGTGCCCCGAGGCCCGCGTTGGTTACAGTCAGTTGACGTGACTTGTGTGGTGCGGCAACTCAGTGTGCCGCGGTTTCCTGGCTGAACAAACAGAGCCATTTGCCGTTGCGCTTCGCCCAGAGGGCCGAGACGTAAACTGTGGCGGAAAATGAGTGGCCGTGGGAAACGCCGCTCTCGGTGATCTTGTAGGTGAGCATGAGCGAGTCTTTGGAAACCCGAACGAACTGCGGATTCTCGATGGTGTAATCCTGCAGGCGGAATTCCTTTGTGTTACTGACTACCGTTTCCTTGGTCGCCGGCCCGTGCGCGTCCACGAAGACGGCATCATCAGCCAAGAGGCTGGCAAACTGATCGTAGCCGCCCGACTTGAGAGTGTCCAACTCCTGGCGTTCTTTTCCTAAAACCTCGCGGGCGAGGGGGTCGTCCTGGGCGAGCGCTGCGAAGGCAGATGCGAGAACAAGCGCGAGCGCAGCGAACATTTGGGTGGTCCGCATTTCGGCCTCCTGAGTGGAAGGATGCGATCTTAGATATCAGATCAGATTCAACAATGCGCGTCGCGCAGCTTCATAAAACATCCTGGAGCTGGCAGCTACATTTTCGTGGCGAGGTAGTCGCAGACGCGGCGGACGGTGTCGCGCTGGGAGTCGTTCATGGTGAGGAATTCGAAGCCGTAGCGCAGGCCCTGGCAGAAACGCACGATAGCGCGCACCTTGATGGGATAGGGAGTGAGAGGCAAGGGGATTTCGAGAGTGACGATCTCCCCCGTAGAGAGGCTGCCGGTAAGCGTGGCGCCGATTCCGTCTTGTCCGATTTCGGTGGAACGGCCCCAGCAGCTCTGGAACTCGCCATTTTGAAACATTCTTACTTGCAGGCGCACGTCGAGAACAAAACGGGGAAAGCGCCGTGAATGGGCAAACTTACTTTCTGAAGTTCTTGGCGCCGCCGACTTGACATCCGAAGGTTTGACTTCGGAAAGCTGAAGCGCCAGCGACTTAGCTTCCGAAGATTTGGCCTCCGCAGATTTCGCCGCTGCGCTGGCGGCAGCAGCGGAGGCTCGCGGTAATTTCGTTTCTTTTCCCCGCAAACAGTTAATCTCCGTGCAGCAGGTATCCCGGCTCGAGCGGCAATTTGCCCGCAAGTTTCACGACAGACACACTGCTGTTGATGGAGTAGACGTCGACTACACCGATCGCACCCGGGATGGATGCGACCTTGTTGACTAGGTCTTCGTCGGAATCGGCGATGAGAATGGCCGGGTGGTTCGTGCGGCCATGATTAGCGGTGGCGATCAGTTCCTTCACCTGCCCCTCGGACATTTCGTAGATCTTCTGCAGGAGCTGCTTCATCTCGGGGGCAGAGGGAGCGCGCATGATAAAGGTGACCGGCTTGCCATCGGGCCAGCTCTTGGTTTGTGCTTTGCAGATCTTCACCAGGTCGGGCAATGTAATCGCGCTGAGCGAGTTGGTTTTGTTCGAGACCAGCGCAAGATCGCGCGCCGCCGCCAGCGAAACACTGGTGGCAAAAAACAGATAGAAAATCAGGGTCCGACGGAGCACACTTTCTCCCGCAGGGCAGAATCCTGCTAAAGGATGATTTTCGTGCAATTTGCGCGCTGGCTCAATGGCCATGAAGGTCATGTACCTTTGGAGCCAACAAGATGGCGGCTTTACGCCGGCCAGCTGGGACCGACTGCAATGCTTCATGAGGCGGAACTTACCACCCTGATTTTCGTACTCTATTAAGGGAAGACGGAGGGCTTATGTTCTGCAACCGGTGCGGGACCGAGATGCCATCGGAGGCCGCAGCTTGTCCGAATTGCGGGCGGCGGATCGGCGACCCGGTCAGCGCGGTCGCACAATCGCGGCTGGAGCGGCATCTGCACATACTCGGAATTCTGTGGATCGCGACGGGCGCGTTGTTTCTGATTCCGGCCGTGATCTTGATCGCGCTGGGGCCGGCGTTTGTGCATTTTGTGGTGCATGACCAGGAACCGCTGAAGGGACTTTTTCCGCTGATGCTGGTTCTGCTGGGCAGTTCGCTCGCAATTTTGGCGGCGGGCGGCATTTGCGTGGGCCTAGGCTTGATGCAGACGCGTCCCTGGGCCCGGATCACGGCCATCATTCTGGGGGTGCTGGCGCTGCTGCATCCCCCTTTTGGAACCGCGTTGGGCGTATACACGCTCTGGGTGCTGCTGGCGGATGAGCATGGGAACGAATACCAGTATTTGGCGAGAACAGGCTAGGAGAGCGGCGACTAATTCAAACAGAGACTTGGCAAGAGACGGGAGATAGGGTAGCCTATCACTTCTCCCTACACGACGTTCAATCGAGGACCAGCCCCCATGACGAATCGTGTGACGTACGCTCCGCAAGACTTCAAGAAAATGTGCCAGCAGGCCGAGAGAGATCACGAGTCGAGAAAATTGCTCATCTTGCTGGAACGGGTGAAGAAGCAGATTGCCGCCAGGAGAGACTCATCCGTGGGCGTGGACTCTCCAAAACCGCCAGCGACAATCTCCGACGCTGGTCTCACGCGCCTTCCCAGTCGCCTGGCTCCGTTCGAGCGCTGAGGAAAGCTGCCGACTGCAATTTCCGTCAACTGCACCTCGGTGAACTGGTTTCGGATTCAACTTCCCTATCAAGTGCTCATCCAGACTTGCCATAAGTCCGATTAAACCCGGGAACGTTACTGATCTACTTCGAACGTCCAGCCAGATCGGCGTCCAAGGAAAACTTTTCGCATTCCACAGCTGCTTTTGCGCTAGAATGGGCACGCTTTTCGGGCGTGCTTGCCTGCTTGGCCGAGGCGGGCTGTCCGGTGCCTTCCCCCAGGAGGTAGTAGATGTACCGGCCCTATTCCAGTGCCCAAGCGGACGCTCGTCCGTTCAGGGATGTGGAGTCTCATCTCCGCGATCTCACGCAGGATTTCGCAACGTCTTTCAACACAGGCAATTACGATCAGGCAGCCGCCTTGTTCGCGCACGATGGCGTACTGCTGGCGCCTCGCCGCGAGGCGGCCTATGGGCAGACTGCGGTGGAACGGCTGCTGCGCCAACTGGGCGATGCCGGATACAGTGATCTGCGCTTGGAAACGATGAGGGTCGATCACTCCGGCGACATGGCGATGGAGCTGGGGCGATTCTCCATGGTGTTGCGGCAAGCGGATGGAACGCTGGTCCCTGAGCGCGGCCGCTATGTGAAAGTATGGCGGCGGCTGGGAGCGTGGCTGCTCATTGCAGAGAGCTGGAGCCGAAGCGCCGACTTGGCGAACGATCGCGCGGCATAGCCGACCATTTTGATGGTACGGAATCGAGCTACACACTTGCGAGTTGCAACGGTGCGCCGTAACGTTGCGCAACAAGGTGATGCGGGAATGCGTGAATCAGCAGCAGCGCAGTCAGTGCGCGCAGCGAAAGAGCAGGGACATGGGGCGGGAGCGGAACGGCGGGCCGATTCCTACTCAGGGAATTCTGGCTTGGGGAATTCGTATTCAGGAAATCCTGGTGAATATTGTCCGAACTGCTCGGCGAAACTGCGCGAGAGCCGCTGCAAGCTGAAATGCCTGCAGTGCGGGTTCTACTTAAGCTGCTCGGATTTCTACTGAGCCGCCATCAGCTTTCAGCCTTCAACATTCAGCCAAATCAAGAACCCTCTTGAGGCTTCACGCGGGCTGGTTTAAGAGATCCCTTTAAGAGATCCCTCTTGGCTTCGTCGTGACGCGCACGGCGAGCTCCGTCTACAATGGTTAGACGTTTTGTTGAAATCATCTGAACAGAATCAGGCGAGGAGAAGATCATGCAACGCAAGGCAAGCGCGGTTTGGAAGGGTGGTCTGAGGGATGGAAAAGGGAGTCTTTCGGCCCCCGGTGGCGTGTTGAACAATACGCAGTATTCGTTTTCGACGCGGTTTGAAAATGCGGTGGGGACGAATCCCGAGGAACTGATCGCGGCGGCGCACGCGGGATGTTTTTCGATGGCGCTTTCGGCGCAGCTGGGCGGGGCGAATCTGACTCCTGAGAGCATTTCGACGACGGTGACGTTGTCGCTCGACAAGCTCGATTCCGGATGGACAATCACCGCGAGCCACATTGATGTTGTTGGCAAAGTGCCGGGTGCGGACGCGGCGACGTTCCAGAAGTATGCCGAGGCGGCGGAGAAAGGATGCCCGGTGTCGAAGGTGCTGAACGCGAAGATCACGATGAACGCGAAGCTGGCGTAGCGGGGCTTCGGGATGACGCCGCAAAGGACTGGGAATTCAATCTGAGGCACTGCGCGCTTGTCCTCGAGGTTTGACATGCAGCTTCGTGCCTGTAGAATAGAGGAGCAGGTCTTCCTGATGCGGCGGCGTCCAGCTGCTGCGGCTGAAGTCCACTTGCCATCGTGGCGGAATTGGCAGACGCGCATGGTTCAGGTCCATGTACCGGCAACGGTGTGGGGGTTCGAGTCCCTTCGATGGCACCAAGTCCTCTGATCCCGAGTTCCAGTCTCTAGCCTCTAGCACATGATGCCTGCTTCCTCAGTTTGTCTATGCAGAAACGAGGAAATGAGGCACAATCTAGGCGGACAAGGGAGGGGTCGGGATTGAAAATCTCGCAAAAAGGCCTCTACGCGCTACAGGCGATGATGACGCTGGCGCGGCGGCACGATCAGGGAGCAATCAAGATTCGGGAGATTGCGGCGGAGAGCGATCTGCCGGAGAAATTCCTTGAGTTGATTCTGCTGGAGCTGAAGAATGCGCGCATCGTGGATAGCGTGCGCGGGGCGCGCGGCGGCTACCGGCTGCGGCGCGATCCGTCGGAGATTCCGCTCAGCGACATCATTCGCCTGATCGACGGGCCGCTGGCGCCTCTGGGCGATGCCGAGCAGCTGCGCAGCCTGATCGCCAAGGACGCCGATCACCGCGCGCTCTACCAGGTATTTCTCGAAGTGCGCGACGCGGCGGCGAAAATTCTCGAGCATACAACGATCGCCGATCTAATCGGCGGACGTGTCGGTGGCAGAGGGAAAAAAGAGCACAAGTGACGTGAATTCACCAGCCGTGCGCCGACTCAGGGACTTTTCGGCGCGAATCCTTCCAGCCGCTGAACTCCCTGCCAGACGCGGCGTTTACGGGATATTCACAAGCAGGCAACAAAGGCAGTTCATAAATCCAGCCAGGTAGAAGATCGAATCATCGCGCGCAAACCCGCGTCCAGTGCGGGTTCCCGCGGGATGATGCGGGCGCCTGCACCAAATCCGGTCACGGGGCTGTGGACGGCGTGCACTCGATTGAAAA
>JASHPH010000150.1 GCA_030038255.1 Candidatus Sulfotelmatobacter sp.
TGTTGCAAATGCGTCCCGAGTGACCGAGGGATTTGTAAGGACCGGCGCGTGCGTATCATCATCGAGCGCCCGGAGAGCATTCTCCACTTAGAGGCCGGATACATTTACGCGGACTGTCCCTTCGCTCAACTTCAACCCTCTTGCAGTCCGGCGGCGGACCATACATTTTCATCAATTGACCAAGTTTTCGTGGTTTCCGAATCGCCGACTAGCCATTGTCGGTCTGCCTGAGTCCCACAGAGGATAAAAATCTCCCAGTACTTCCCGAGAGATTCACCGATGACGCAGCGGCAGTTTTGAGTATCGGCACTAGGGCCGTTAGCATAACCGCCGTTCCATGGCCGGGCCGACGACAGACATTGCGACGACCATCGCTGCCGTGGGTGAACGCGCGTAAAATCACAGCCTTCTTGCGGAGCTGTGCCCTCAGGAGGAGCGTGCTGAAAACGACTGTCCTCCCCCTGGATTGTTAGAAGCGCACGCGAGCTCCAAGCTGAATGGTTCGATTGCCTCCTGGTGTCTCTTGCGCCGATCCTGCCAGATTGCCAAAGGTTGCCGGGGAGAACAGTCCCCAAGGCTGGATGGGATCGAGCCATTGATTGTGGTTGAGGATGTCGATGAAATTGCCCTGGAATTCAAGCGCCACGGATTCAGCCACCCGAACGTTCTTCCTTACGCTGAAGTCGACGTTCCAGTAGGGCAAACCGTAAAGGTAGCTCGTGTCCTTGGTGTCAACGCCCAGAATCGGATTGCGATAGATCCCGTATGCGGCGACAGGGTCCTTGAATATGCTGACCGGCAGTCCACCCGTGCCAATGCCGTTTGACCCGGGTGTGTTGTAGTACGCGTGACCGTGCGCTGGAAGCGGACCGGTCGGTACAGCGTTCTCCAAACTGAGATAGTTTGTGCCGGTGTCGCCCTCGCCGAATCCCTCGCTCGCAAAACCTGAGTTCCACACCTGATCGGGCTGGCCACTGCCTGCCGTGATGATAGTTGAGAACGTCCATCCGCCCAGCGCTCGGCCGATGATGCCCTGCTGCCCCTTGTAGAACGGTGGGTTGTACACGATAAACGTGTTGTAGACGAACTTGCGATTGTAGAACTGCGGGCCATACATTTCGTTCAGGTCGAAGGGATCGGTGGGAGTGTAACCGCTGGTGGCTTGAACAAATGCGCCTGTGCCCAGCGCCTTCGACCAGGTGAAATTCGTCTGGGAAGTAATGCCCCTCCACTCCGCCATCTTCACCGAAGCAAAGCCGGCGTTGTAGTTGCCATAGCCGACGGCGGCGTTCATGGCAACGCCCGAAGTCAGCTGACCCTGCAGGCCGCAGGGCAGCTCAGGCGTGGTGCCTGGGCAGAGCTGTGTATTCGGCACGGGCGTATTCATCATGCTGCGCGGGAAGCTGAAAGGTCCGTTGTCCAGATCGGTCCAAAGTTGCCAGACTTGTGCCGCAGTCAAATTGGGTGCCTCATTCGCCGCAGCGGCTGCAGTACAACTAGTGAAGGGTGTGCCGGCGTACGATTGCGTGCAATAGCTGGAATTTAGCGCATTCTCAAAGAACGGCTGTGGCGTAAGAGAGTTGAAGTAAGTGGTGTAGGCAGGGTTGGGCTGAACCACGTTGTTAACAACAATCGTCTTCGGGGGAATGTTCGCCCCGCATGATGCTAGCGGGCCCAAGCACCCCAACTGCGTGACGACATTGGCATAGGCCTGGGAGAACTGCTGCCCGCCCAGCGTCATCATATACGGCACGGAATTGATGTTGACGGGCAAATATTCATGCGTGATTCTGCGTCCGATGTAGCCGACTTCCAGTGTGACCTTTTTCGATAATTGGCGTTGCAGCGTCAGATCAAAGGAGTCCACCACCGTGGGCCGGAAGTTTGGATCCAGCGCCTCACCGGCGCCCGCGGCTATGGCATTGATACCAGGGTAGTCGGGCTGAGGTAGCGTCTGGCTGGGTACGGGGATGGGAGCGTCCAAGCCGTCGATTCCGACGCGGAAAGCGGTTAAGGCCGTGGCGGTGCCGCCGGGCCCGCATGCGGCTGATGACGTTGCCGTTGGTGCGAGGTTAGCCAGGCACTGCACCGCCTGAATGGGACCGGTTCCCAATAGGGGCACCAGCGCAAGGTCCACTCCGTTCAGCCGGCCGTACACACGGCCATATCCTCCGCGGACAACAGAGCTGTCGGCTCCAAACAACTTCGACATGATGGAGTCGCCGCCAAAGTGCGGATTCCACGCCACTGCAACGCGCGGACTGAATTCGCCATA
The DNA here is from genome assembly GCA_030038255.1 of Candidatus Sulfotelmatobacter sp. Lineage (GTDB taxonomy): Bacteria > Acidobacteriota > Terriglobia > Terriglobales > Acidobacteriaceae > Sulfotelmatobacter. The sequence goes on from JASHPH010000150.1 coordinate 2,276, forward strand.
GTACGGGTTATAGGGATATTTCAACCCGCTTCCAGCGTTGCCCACCAGGGCAAAACCGATTTCCGGGTTATACACCTGCCCCGCGAGTGCAGCTCTCTCGCGGGCATGCAGATAGCCTTCGGTCGAGATCTGCGTGTCGCTTTGATCGACGAGCACCACCTGAGTGCCCGTTGCCTCGTGGGGCGGCATCTCTAATGTCCAGCCGAGGCCGTAGGTGAGCGTGACAGACGGCTTCATGTGCCACGTGTCGCTGAAGTAAACGTTGTAGTAAGGAATGGTGAGCTTATCGTGGGCTGGCGTTAATGGCGGATTCAGCGTCAGGCTCGCCCCCGACCGAGTGTATGCAACCTGGGAAATCGAAACCATACCCAGCACCGCCGCAGTGAGGGCGCCGCAGTTGGTGACATCGGGGGCCGAAGTCGTCGGATTGATGATCGAGCAAATCGGTGCATCCGTTCCCGCAGCGAATCCGGAGCCGGAGCCACCGATGCCGAGCTGATAGACGGGTTGGTAATTGATGCCACCGCCATTGTCTGTGCGTTGGTGCCAGTTAAAGTTGTGCTGATACTGGCCGCCAAACTGGAAGAGGTGATTGCCTTTCAGCGATGAAATATCGTCGCGGACCATCTGGTCGTGGCCGTCCCAGAAACGGGTCCGGGTTTGCTGTGTGTTTACATTGTAAGGATTGAGGTCTTCAATCTGGCCTTCGGATTCGCCCGAGTAGATTTCAAGGGCGCCTCCCAAACCCGCGCATGCCGCGCAATTCTGGATCACATCCCCGGCACGGTTCCACTGCCACCAGTTGCGCAGATAGTTGTAACGGAAGTCATTCGTCGTATTTGGAGTAATGTTCGTGGTCATACCCAGGACCCAAAACCAGGCTTGCTGCGGATCGCTGGACTGCGATGCCGGCACGCCGAGCGTGTCGCCGGTGAAGTATCCGCCGATATCAACCTGATCCTGTGTGGCGTTCGTTGCGTACTTGAAGTAGCGATAGCTGGACTGGAAATGCCACTTGTCCCCAAAATCGTGATCGATGCGTCCGACCATGAAATTGTTCTTCGCCGGCAGATTCACGTTAGCCGTGAAACCCATCACGTTGGTCCCATCGCAAAGAGGGTTAATGCAGGTGGCGTTCGACCCGGGTTCGTATTTCTGCCATATCTGCTGCACTAGCGGATTGATTCCTATAGTCCGCGGATCTGTGACGGTGGTGACGCAGCTACCATTCGTACAGGCTGAATTAGCCAGATACGTTGTGCCGTTGTACGTCACGTTCGTCGGGTTCATGTTGTAAACCGTGCCTGAAGTGCCAGTTATCAGCCCAAGCTCCAGCATCGGTGACGGCACATCTCTGTGGATCGAAACGGAGTTGCTCGGCCAGCGAAAACCCTCAAAGTTGAAGAAGGCGTAAGTTTTTCCGCCCAAGATCTCTTTGGGGATAATCGGTCCGCCAAGATTGAAGCCGAAGCGGCTGTAATGGAACGTGGGAAGGCCGACGTGAAGCGCCCCAGCCTCATTGTTCTGCCAGGAATTCGAGGACCAGTTGTTGTCGAGATAGTACTCGTACGCCGTGCCGTGTATTTTGTCTGTGCCGCGCTTGGTAACAATCTTCACCTCGGCCCCGGACGAACTGTTGAAGTCGGCAGTCTGTCCTGCCGTGTTGACCTTGAACTCTTCCACGCTGTCCTGCGGCGTCGGCAAGACGCCCGTCGGATTTCCGGTCAGGTAGAAGGTGTTTTGTGCGGCCACGCCTCCGGTCGGGTCGCCGGCGTACGTAGCGGTGTACGTGGACATGTTGCCGTCCATGTCGTTCGTGTTGTTTCCGCCGTCGAGCGAGAAATAGGTCTGGTCGTTGACCGTGCCCGCCACGCTGCCTTCGGGCGTGACACCGGGCTGCAGTTCGACAAACGTGCTTACGTCGCGGCCGATGCTGGGCAGCGCATCCAGCGCGGTGCTGTTGATCGTGTTGCCCACCGTCGCATTCATCGTCTGCAGTTCGTTGGTGGCCGAGGTGACTTCCACTACCACGCTGCTGCCGCCCACCTGTAGCTTAAGATTCGCGTTCGTGGCGAGGCCCACCTCGATCCTGACCTGCGTCTTGGTGGTCGAAAAACCCTGTTTGGTGACGCTCAATTCATATCCGCCGGGAGTCAGGTCGACGAAGATGTATCGTCCGGCGTCATTCGTGGTGGTCGAGCGCACAGTTTTCGTGGCGTTGTCGGTAAGGTTTACCGCAGCGCCGTTCACCACTGCACCGCTCGGATCGGTCACGGTGCCGGCAAGAGTGCCGCTATTGGTGGATTGTGCCGATCCGGGAATCGCATTACTTAGCACCAGTGTGATCGCTACTGCGATCGCGCAAAGTGGAAAACTCCGCAAACTCTGATGACGAGGACTAATCATAACGCCCCTCCTAGACCAAATTGGCTCATGGCAACACTGCGCAGTGACAATCTCAACAGGCCGCAAACACTATCACTCTTGATAGGGTGAAAACAAGTCGTTCTCTGAGTGCTTGCAATCGATTTTTTGCAGCAAGGACTAGCTGGGAAGTATTCTCAAGTGTTATGTTATGGGTCCTGGTCTACACCGCGAATCTGCCCCCGTCGCTGATCGGCATGGAGGCGGGAGTGGGATCGCATTTTCTAGGGCGAACGCTGCGCGAACAAGGGCATGAGGTGCGCCTAATCCCGGCGCAGTTCGTGCGCCCGTTCGTGAAGGCGTTATCACTCATTGAGCCTCAATGAGTGAAATCCGGAGTGGCTGATGTCATAACGACATCGGCCTCGCAACGTACCGAGTAGACTTTGCGGTATCCAACCAAAAAGGCTCGGGACGAAGGAGGCCGATGTCGTTATGACATCAGTTAAGTGCGACTTCCGGCCAGGACGATCGGACGGGCAGGCTCGAATGAGGAAGCAAATTGCTCGCTGACCAGATCGTGGCGGATCGGGCCAAGTCTCTCCTGGGCAGTATCAACGATGTTGGCCGGCGCCACCGTGGTTTCTGAACGTTCAGTCTCCGTTATGGCTGTAATCTTTGTAGACGCCGCAGCACAAG
>JASHPH010000151.1 GCA_030038255.1 Candidatus Sulfotelmatobacter sp.
ATCCCCCGAAGTTAGGAATCAAATCCTCTGGTGTTCGTGCGCTGCAAGACTCAGAGCGATTACGAAGCAGTAATCCGACACCGGAGCAGGCCTTCGCCGTGCTCCTGCGCCTGCCAGAACCGGAGCGCACCCTGGCTCTACTCTCAGCTGGAACAGGACTACGAATCTCGGAGGCCCTCGGTCTGCAATGGCAGGACGTCAGCTTTGAAGAATCGCTGATTCGTGTCCGACGGACATGGACTTGGAGCAAGGTGGGATTTCCGAAGAGCAAAGCTTCGCAGGCGCCGGTGCCGATGCATCCACTTCTGGCAGAGTTCATGCAGAGGTGGAATCGCCAGACACCCTATGCGAAGTCGAGCGATTGGGTGTTCCCCTCGTTCAAGCTCAACGGTAAGAAGCCCCGCGTCGCCAACATGCTCGTATCCAGTTATCTCAGACCTGCCGCCGTAAAGGCGGGAGTGATCGCGGCAGATTGGGACGGCCGATTCGGCTTTCACAACTTCCGTCATTCACTGGCGTCGTATCTTGTGCGGTCGAAGACAGATCCGAAAACCGTACAAGCTCTGCTGCGGCATTCCGATGTGAAGACCACGCTGCAGCTTTATTCGCACAGCGTGAGCGAAGATCGAATGCTGGCGCAGGGAGTCGTGCTGCAGGCGATTCTGGGCAGCAAAAAGGACGAAAGCGGACTGAGAGCGGACTGAGGTTTACTTGAAGAAACTGAGCCAAGTGACTGAAAAGAAATGGTGGCCAGGGACGGAGTTGAACCGCCGACGCCAGCCTTTTCAGGGCTGCGCTCTACCACCTGAGCTACCTGGCCACGTTTCAGGATCTGCGGTCCGCGGCTGCGAGGACGATTCGCCTCGATCTCTATGGGCGGGAGTGCCGAGCGAACGAAACAGATCCGACGCGGAAGCGTGGGAACCTCGATTATAGCAACCGCAGCTGGATTTCCTCAACGCTGATGGAGGGAGTCACCCGGCGCAAAGCCTCGCCATGGATTTTCGCGGATTCCTAGCTGACGAGTCACTGACTCACTTCTTCATCCTCAACGGTCTGAAATTCAGCAGTCTCCAAAAGCACGACACGCGAACAAACTGTGATCCGCGATCCGCGCAGATCCGTGCCTGATTTTGTTTTGACTTTTTGGCTCGAGGTTTCTACTGCGCGAAACTCTTCACGAATTCCACCAGGCTGCGCAGCGCGATTCCCGATGGGCCCTTTGCAATCCAGGGCTTCTGCTCTTCCATCCATGCGGTGCCGGCAATGTCGAGATGAATCCAGGGCGTGTCTTCGGCGAATTCTTTCAGAAACATTGCGGCGGTAATGGCGCCACCCCAGCGTCCGCCGGTATTCATGATGTCTGCGATGGACGAGCGAATCTGCTCCTTGTATTCGTCGTCGAGAGGCATGCGCCACATTTTCTCGCCCTCCTTCACGTTCGCAGCATGAAAGCGTTCGTACATCTCGTCGTCGTTGGCGAAAACTCCGGCGTTGGCATAACCCAGCGCAACCACCACGGCGCCGGTGAGCGTGGCGGCGTCCACGAGATGCGTGCAGCCGAGCTGACGCGCGTAGTAGAGGCCGTCGGCGAGCACGAGGCGGCCTTCCGCATCGGTATTGATGATTTCGATGGACTTGCCCGACATAGCGATCTGCACGTCGCCCGGCTTTTGCGCGTGGCCGGAAGGCATATTCTCGGTCGCGCACACGATGCCGATGACCTTCACGTTCGGCTTCAACAGCGCGATGCCGCGCATGGCACCGATCATCGTTGCGCCCCCGGCCATGTCGTACTTCATTTTTTCCATGCCGTCGGCGGGCTTGATGGAGATGCCGCCGGTATCGAAGGTAATTCCCTTCCCCACCAGACCCAGCACCGGCTTCGCGGGAGCACCGGCAGGCTCATAAGTCATGACAATCAGCGCGGGAGGTTCGTCGGAGCCCTGCGCCACGCTCCAGAAGGCGCCCATCTTCAGTTCTTTGATCTTGTCGGCGCCATAGACTTCGCATTTCAACCCGACTTCGGCGCACATTTTTTTCCCGCGGTCGGCGAGAATCGTGGGCGTCATGCGGTTTGAGGGCTCATTCACCAGATCGCGAGTGAAATTCTGCGACTCGCCGATGATCTGCGCTTCGGCCGCAGTTTTTTCGAGTGCGGCCTGATCGCCGCTGGTCACCACGGTCAGTTCGTCAATCTTCTGGTCCTTGCGATCGCTGCGGTAATAGTCGGGATCGAAGTTACCGACGTGGGCGCCCTCGACGATGGCGCGCGTCGCTTCCTCGGCGGGAATGCCAGATGGTGCGACGAAAGCGAAGGTGCGGATTCCGCGCGACTTCATGGTGCGCACCGCGGTTCCGGCGATGCGGCGCAGCTCGTAGCTGGAGAACTTTTTCGCCGGACCCCCGCTGATCAAAAGCAGGCGCTTGGCCTTGAGCCCGGCCGGCTTGTGCAGCAGGTTGGTCTCAAATGGCTTGCCCGTAAGTTCTCCGCTGGCCAGCAGGTCGGCGGCGACGGACTGGACGGCTGCGTCCGGGGTTGCGACCTTCAGCAGTGGCTTCTTGTCTTTTTGAGGCTGTCCGTTTTGCGTTGGCTCCGCGTGGTCGAGCACTACGGCGACCAGCGATTCAGTTTCAACTTCAGCGGGGATAGACAGAGAGATTGTCGTCTTCATAGTGGATTCTGTGGTGGGTTGTAAACATTCAGTATCCACGCTGAGACGGGAATCGTGCAAGACGTGCGCGACTTGGATGGTGCCTCAGTTTAAATGGGGCGCTTGCTCATCGATTGGCGTCATCCCGAGCACAGCCGTTTTTCGGGCGGAGCGAGGGATCCGGCGTGGAGTGCTACACGGTGCGCGAGATCCCTCGGCCCGCTGGTGTATGCGCGGGCTCTCGGGATGACGCATCAAGTGAATCTGGATTTCTGGCTGAGGCACCTCGAGATCGTTTCAAGAACCAGCCGATCGTCAACTCGCCAGCGCGCTGGGAAAGCGGGTTTCGAAGTCGAGCAGGCCGACCCATTCCGGCGTGACGGTAATGCGCACCATCGAGGAAATCAGCGTGCGCAGCTGGCTCAGCCAGGTTTGCGCGAGTTGAGGATCGAAATAGCGCTCGGCTGCAGCGGCATATTCGGGAACGACTCCAGCCACCGGCTCGAGCCGCGCCGTGCCGCGAATGAGCAGCACTTTGTGAGGAAAGGTGTTGTCGTCAATGGTCAACGCTACCTTGGGATTCTTCGCCAGGGCTTTCAATTTTGGCGCTTTGGGCGGAGTGGCCATGACGATGTCGCGCCCGTTCCAATGAAACCAGATGGGAACCACGCGAGGCGTGCCGTCGGTCGCAACATAGGCGAGACGCGCAGGAATTTTCGAATGCAGAAGCTGCTGCGAAGCTGGGTGCTGGAGAAGGCTGAGGTCTCCCTGCTGAACGCGCCGCATGAGTTGGCTCCTCACTTGTTGCGCGCAGGCGATTCGAAAGGAATCGCCGGCGCGGACAGGAGTACATCTTCGCCCGCATTGTACGCCTGTCTGCGACAGCAGCAAGGGATTGAGCTAACTTCGGTTGAGCTTTAGCTCGACTCCGCTTATTTCGTGGGGTGCCAATCGCTCATTCGGTCTGAGGCTACGAGATATCGCCCTTCGTCAACATCCACCGGCAGCAGATCGAGATTCATCGTCGCGGCGCCGTTTCCGTAACTGGAGTAGGTAATGCGCGCCCTGAAGTAGTATGTATTACCCGCTTCGGCCGTAAGATGGCTGAACGAAGCCAGCTTCGAGAGCCGCTTCCAGCTTGACTGCCAACTGGTGCACAGATGATGCTCGCCCGGATCCACTGAGAAAAAGATGTAAGAATTGGCACGAATCGCGCCCTCCCACTGACCGTCCGCTCCCACACGAATCGTGGGGTTTCCGAATTCCCCGGGGGCTTTCCTGAAATCTTCGATGACATAGACCAGAGCCTTTCCCGGCTCGGGCTGGGAGGGCGGCTGCCCGGCTGAAGCATGCGCGTCAAACTGCACTTCGAGCGGACCGCAGGCGGCGTCGGGACTGCTCGCAGTTGGGCTTTGCTGCGCGAAAACAGACACAGATAACGCAAGAGAGAGGAACAGCAGCGCGGAAGTGATCTTCATGGCTTTCCTCCGGCTGGTCCGCGTTGCGCAGCGGCGGGCTGGCAGGAGCGGGCCAGCTATCTTCTAGGATAGACGGGAATCGCGTGCCGGATGTATAGATTACGAGTAATTATGTAAAAGCAGGTCAGCAAAGTCAGCCAACCTAACAAGGAAGCGAGCCAAGCGCGCGTCCGTAGCGGCGCGAAGAACGCGCCGCATCGCCCACCCCAGCACGCCAAAACCGGGCGTGCCGGGGACCCCGGTTCGCGCGGCTCGCCCAGATCCTTCGCTTCGCAAAAAGCACTCGCTCAGGATGACACCTCTGCCGCTATAGCACGACGATCGTGATGCCCAGATTCCGCCGTCCCAGGTGGGGGTCATTCTTCAGTTCTTTGTGATCCTGCAGCAGGCGCCAGGTCGTTTCATCCGACCGTAACCAGTTTTCGCCGAAGATGCAGGCGCGAATCTGACCAGCTTCCTGCAACTCCTGCAAGCGGCGCTGCACGGCGATCCGGATGTCGCCGCCGGCTCCAGTTGAGCCGTATCCATGAATGATTTTGAGGTACGGGAGACTTTCCTGGCGGGCCGTGTGGAGTTCCCTGTCCAGGCGCTGCAATGCCTCGTGAACCGAAGGCCTGTCGGACTTGAGGTTTACGGTTTTGATGGCGTGGCCTCACTCCGAAATTGGTCCCAGTGGTTTACCACTCCACCCCCAGCGGCTAAAGCCGTGGCCGGTTTGGGTGCGCTTACGGCACGGCTAAAGCCGTACGCTTCCCGACAATTCCTGCGAGCCGATCGCAACGGTGCGGCTAAGATCATTTCGGCGCGTCATAAGGCCTATCTACCTATTGTTCGGTGTCTCGGCTTTTTGCGAAGGGTCTCATTCGCAATGTAATAGTTATTACCAAGTTCAGAACGTCGCGGAACTTGCGGAAGTTCGCCGCCCCCGCGACACAGTTCTCTGAGCACTCTTTCGTTATATGCACCGTCATCTTCTTTTTCCCAGCCGTAGCGGATGAGAACATCCAAGTAGTAGCTGGGATTAATTTTGTAGTAGTCGGGGTCGATTTTCTGGCCTACAGAAATTCGTCGTATTTGTCGCATGTGCTTGGCAATCTCCCATGCAAGCAAATCGGCCGCCTGCAGTGGAACCAGCTCCCGTTTCTTGGCGAATGCTGGCGTCGGCAGTCCGTCGCGGCGACAATTATCAAGAAGGTCGCCCTTATGCTTGGTTCCATCCTCGAAGAAAATGAGTAATCTGGCATCTGGACCTTGCTTTTCTAGCCAATGCTTGAGGCGCATTAAGAGGTTTCTGCCAGCAAGACCGTATGGGGCACCATGAAATTCCTCGAGAGCGAATTCATCGTTCACTGCGCGATAGTCATCCATGAAAACGGTTTCGGAAAAATGCTTCACGGTGCGGATGGCGGCGATATGTACCAGCTTCTCTAAAAGGCGATGTTTTTGATGGTCGGTCCATCCAGCAAACGGGCTTTTGGGTGCTCCGGCAAGGAGATCGGTCATGTGGAACACTGTGTCTCGCGGAAGGCCGCATTGTTGCAAGGCGTTATGCCATTCATCCTCGAATTTTAGCCATTGATCTTTGCCACTGACGAATCCGGCAATCAGCACCAAGTCTTGATTGTCGGGATGACCGGCGTCATCGAAATAGGCTGCAAATTCCCTAGCCATAGCGGTTCAGTATCTTTGCGGATCAGTCACCATGGTTAATCTAGTAAATTACTGCCATTATTTCCTGTTTCTTCCCCTTGCGATCGCCTCCCTGGCTTCCTTGTCCGCCGTGCGCCGCCGCTCGGTCTCGCGCTTGTCCCAGAGCTGCTTGCCTTTGGCCACGGCCAGTTCGACTTTTACCCGGCCGTTCTTGAAATACATCCGCGTAGGGATCAGCGTGAGGCCCTTCTGCTGCGTTTTGCCCATGAGCTTGCGAATTTCGTCACGGTGCATGAGCAGCTTGCGGGTGCGGAGGGCGGCATGGTTCGAGTAGCTGCCGTGCTGGTAGGGGCTGATGTGGCAGTTGAGCAGCCAGAGTTCACCGTCTTTGACCAGGCCGTAGGAGTCCTTCAGGTTGGCGCGGCCGCCGCGTATGGACTTTACTTCCGTACCGGTTAGCGCCACTCCGGCCTCAAATTTTTCCAGCAAGAAATAGTTATGGGAAGCGATCCTATTAACGGCAGCGTCTCTCTGGCCGGAGGCCGTTGGCTCGCGCCGAGGGGATTTCTCCGGGTTGGGTTTGGTCTGGTGGGTCGATGGGCGGGGCATGTGTATGGATCATATATCAGGCAGCAGAAGGAGGTTGCGGAGTTTCAAAGTTTCCAAGCTTCAAGGTCAAACAATCGCCCGAGCCTACCTTGAAACCTCCAACCTTGAAACTCTGAAACCTGCGCCTTTAGTCCTACGACCAAAGAGTGTAAATGGCTTGGACACAAGCACTTCGGGGGCCGGAAATAGCGATGCTATAATCGCGATATCCGAGTTTTTCCGCTTGCCAAGTCCGGGTTTTTGGCGACAAGCTGCCCGGCAACGCGGGGGCGTCACTTCGGACGACGTTGACCCGCCAAAATCAGTATCGAAGGACCATCTCTCGTGAGGATCATCGAATGAGACGCCTGATGCGCCCGGCACTGCTGCTGTGGCTGGTCGCGGTTGCTGCCCTCCCCGCTCTCGCCGACAAGGCCAAGCAGATGTATGACAAAGGTCAGGATGCAGAAGCCCGCCAGAACTATGAAGCCGCGTACGACTTTTTCAAGCAGGCCTACGACCTGAAACCCAAGGATCTGCGCTATCGCACGGCGTTCGAACGAATTCGCTTCAAGGCCGCGGCGTCGATCGTCCATCGCGGGCAAAGACTGCGCGAAGACGGCAAGCTGGAAGATGCCGCGGCGGAATTCCAGAAGGCTCTGCTGATGGATCCGTCCCTGTTCATCGCGAAGCAGGAGCTGGAACGCACGCTGAAGATGATCAGCGACCAGAAGAATCCGCCGCCGCAGGCGGCCGG
>JASHPH010000152.1 GCA_030038255.1 Candidatus Sulfotelmatobacter sp.
CAGCGCCACCAACTCTACTCGGACTTGGGAGCCGACATTGTCATGGAATCAATTACGCTCAAAATCCCCCAGTTGCGGATACTTATCCCCCGCAGTTACTGTCAAGGAATTACTCCGGAGGAAACCAAGTAGGGAGTGCCTTCGGCACTCAAGTGATACGTGAGCTTGCGGGAGCCAACTGTCTCGCCGGGCTTAGGCCACCAATAGCGGGTCCAGAGTCCGGAACGCCGCCAAATGCCGGAACGCCTCTCCTGCACTGTCTTGCAGAAGCCTTTCGGGTCCGGGTAGATGCTTTCCCCCTAACCGAACACACTCCGGCAGAGCAGGTTCGTCTTGTCCGAAATGATTCCGTCTACTCCCCGATTGGCAAACCGCTGCATGTCTCGCGGTAAGTTGACCGTCCAGACCAGCACTTTCTTTCCCGCATCGTGCACTCGGCCAAGGAGCGCCGCAGTGAGTAATCTGTAATGCGGGATCACATACTGGCACGAAATTTCAGTCCAGCGGCGCAGCTGCGCTCTCGTATCGCAAATCAGGCCGAGGGGAATTTTTTCGTTCAAGCGATGCACCGATTCGAGAACTTCAGGAAGAAACGACGAAACGACGAAGCCGCGCTGCGGCGGATGTTTGTGAAGCAGATCGACGGTGATCTTTTCCAGACCTGAGACTTTCAGTTCGACGTCAAGAAAAGCTCGCACGCCGTAACAAGTGAGAATTTCCTCGAGCCGCGGCAAGCCCGGCAACTGCTTCGCCGTGGCCCGCGCAATTTCGACCCTCCCGGATCTTGGATCATGGCAAACGACGGCCTCACCATCGCGCGTGAGCCGCACGTCGAATTCGAACCCGTCGCAGCCGTCTCCCAGCGCTCGGTCGAACGCGACGAGAGTGTTTTCCCGGATTGATTTCACTGCGCGTGTGCCGCGGTGGCCGAGCAGAAGGGGGCGTCTTGCCTCGCTTTGCGCCTTGCCCGTCTCCGAGGCGTCATCCCGAAGGCCCGCGCTTTCACCAGCGGGCCGAGGGATCCGGCGCGCACTACCGTGGCACTCCTCGCGAGATCCCTCGCTGCGCCTCGCTTCGCTCGCCCCCGGCTGAAGCCGGAGGTCTACCGACGACGGCTCCGCTCGGGATGACGCATTTCGTGAGAAGGACAGGATCGGAATCTTCTCCAGACCGGTTGCGGTTGGCATCAGTCGAGATCGAAATCCCGAATGGGCTTGCCCGTGTCCGGAGTCTCTTTCGCCCTCTTCAGCGCTTCCTGAAACTTCTTCTCCCGCAGGTCGGCAGCATGTTTCTGCGCCTCGACCGACTGCTGAAAGATCGACTCGCGCCGGCTATCCTGCTCGCGCATGGCCTTGGCCGCAGCCTCCATGTCGCTGAACATCTTCGGCTTCACGGCCGCCGTGTGCGCGATCACCGCCCGCGTCTCGGTGTCGATCTTCAGCACCGCGCTGCAGCAGGGGCAAGTCACTTCGAAGTTGGACGGCTTCTTCGCCATTCAGGCGAATCATACCGCAAAACGCCGGGAAGTACGAAGGCATGACTGAAGCAGATTGAGCCCCCCAATAGTGTACGTATACTATTGTCTGTACAATGTTCTTGAAGGAACACTTTGAGGATTTTCAGGAGGTTTGCCGCAAGCAGTTCGGAACGATGGACTTACAGACTTACCGCCTTAGCCGGATGGGGAACACATGGAATATGGTTAGCATCTCCCAACCCAGCAGGATGATGGCAATCACCACGACCACTACCGCCAGCAACTCTCCAAAAGTCAGGCCACGCCGCTGCGGCTCGAATCGCCGCGCCGCCAGGCTCAGGATGTTCAGGGTTGCGAAGCCGAATACCACGGCCCAGAGAATGTTGTACACATCCTGCCGGGTCCCGCGATAGATCAGCACGGCGGCTAGGCTGACGAAGGTTGCGGCGCAGGTGCGCGCCATCGCATAGAGAGACACAGCCGCCCGCGTGGTACGAGTAAAACTCGACATCAGTGCCGCCGTCTCAGAGAGTGCCATTAGACGATGAGCGTGCGCCATTCCCTTCCGCTAGCATCAGCCTGAATCAGATCAGGCCAAATCGCATCGGGCTGAATCACATCAGGCCGAACTGGGTCGGGCCGAAGATGGATATTACATCTTTCTTCTTTCGCGGTCACGATGCTTAAACGCGCGCCCCCTCCCCATCTCGGCCTTCTGAATCGGGAACAGGCGGTGGTGGTGCCGTCCCAACCACACCAGATCCGCCTGGGTTGATTAATATGGATTAATGGCCAAGCGGCGGTTCATTTTCTTCGACGTCGGCAATACGCTGCTCTTCCCCAACCGTGAACGGATGCTGGCGTCGCTGCCGGCAGCCCAGCATCCGACGCTCGAGCGCTGGCAGGCTCTCGAACGGCGAACCAAGCAGGAATTCGACGCCGGCATGATGCGCGGCAAAATTGATCACGGCTTCTGGTGGACGTTTCATACCTACTTGTTGAACGAACTCGGCGCGCTCGACGACGGCGTGCGCAACGCGCTGGTCGAGAACACGCAGAACTCTGCGAACTGGGACCAGATTCTGCCCGGCACGCGCGAACTGCTGGAATCGATAGCGCGCGACTACGCGATTGCCGTGATCTCAAACGCCGACGGCAGGATTGACGCCGTCCTGCGGCGTTGCGGCATTGCTGACTGCTTCGCCAGCATCACCGATTCGGGGATCGTGGGGCACGAGAAACCGCATCCGGAGATTTTTGCCGCCGCTCTGCGTGCCATGAAGGCAGAAGCCGCTGATAGCCTCTACGTGGGTGACGTATACTCGGTCGATTATGTGGGCGCGCAAAACGCTGGGATGGATGCGGTTCTGTTCGATGTAGCGGGCGCATACCGCGAGCGCGAACTGCCGCGCGTGGAGTCACTCAGCGAGTTGAGGGATTGGCTTCGACAGTAGGCTCGCTGGCATGAGTGACCTGGCATCGAGTGACCTAACCTGGGGTGACCTAACATGGAGGACCTATGCTGGATTCGACCCGCTTTTTTCTCTTCTTAACGGCAGCTGTGCTGCTGGCGATCGCGCCGGGGCCTGGAATGCTCTACGTTCTCGCGCGCAGCCTCGCCGGAGGAAAACGCGGGGGCGTGCTTTCGGCGCTGGGCACATTCCTGGGCGGCATGGTGCATGTGCTGGCCGCAGCGCTGGGGATTTCGATCATCCTGGCGAGGTCGGCGGCGGCGTTCGCCGTGGTGAAGTATGCCGGCGCAGCGTATCTCTGCTTTCTTGGCGTACGCATGATTCTCGACGCCCGCCGCGAATCAGGAATGGCGGAAATAGCGTTGGATTCCGTACGGCCACTTCGCAATCCGCTCTGGCAGGGCGTGGCGACCGAGGTGCTCAATCCCAAGACCGCTCTGTTCTTCCTGTCGTTCATTCCGCAGTTCGTCGATCGAAGTCACGGACACGTCTTCCTGCAATTCGTGTCGCTGGGAACGATCTCCGTTGTGCTGAACACAACAGCGGATCTGATTGTGATCGCCCTAGCCGGGCCGCTGGGCGAACGCATTCGTTCGTCGGCGACGTTCCGCAGGCGGCAACGGACCGTCACCGGCGCGATCATGATCGGGCTGGGAACGTATCTGGCAACGAGCGAGAGCAAGTAAACGAGCCTGAGGAGATGGTCGAGCTTCGTCCGATCCGACGGCCGAGGTCGGCCGTCGCCGCATGGCTCTTTTACAGCTCCAGAAGCTGGTGATCGTGGCAGTTGGTGCGAATCGTGTCGTAGAGCTGGTGCAGGAACTGGCGTCCGTAGCGCGCCACGTAGTATACGCCGCCGATGGCGCGCTCCTGCAGGCATTTGTCGGGATAGAGCGCCTGACTGAGAACGTCGGCATGGCGCACCACCAGCGCTCCTTTTTGCGCTTCCGCGCGCGCCGCCTGTGAATACAGTTTTTCGAGCTGGTGTTGCATTTTCGAAGCGGAAGTCTCGGCCGCGTCGACCAGCGTGCGATCCAGTGTCGCCAGCTTCTCTTTGATCGTGGACAGGTGTGAATCGAACGATTTCTTTGCCGAGTCAAACGCAGCCTGAAGGTCCGCAGGCAAACTGCGCGACGCCAGAAGCTGCCGCAAGGCCTCAAAGCCGCTGAACGTATGGGTCACGCCGATTCCATAGCGGTCCAGCAGGCGCTGCGTCTTCGGTTCCACGATGGTCGCTGAAAAACGCGGGGTGATGGGTGTGACGCGTCCCAGCAGCAGCTCGTAAACGGCACCAGCCTGGCCAAAATAGGCGGTCTCGGCGGCGCCGCCGGTATAGGCGAGCGTAGGCAACAGGTAGTCCTCGACGATCGGGCGCAGCAGAACGTTGGGGCTGAATTGCTCGGGAGCGGACTCGATGCGGTCCAGCAGTTGCGCGCGGGAAATCGTCTCGGCAGATCCCTCGCTCCCAATCACGAATTCGTCGTTACCGTTCTCGTAGCGATGATGGATCGCCGTGCGCGCTCCATTGTGCAAGGTGAACAACAACACCGAGGACGCAGTCACCTTCACTTGCTGGTGATAGCCGACGGACTCGAGATTGGCTCCGCGATCCGTGAGCGCCCGGGAGAGTTCGCTGGCACGCTCAACAGCGGAGCGGTAAATGGGCTCCGCGATACGGTGCAGTTCTGGATCGGAAGCATCGAGCACGATCACGCCCCAATCCGCGAACAGCCGCGAGTACAGGCGGGCGAAAGCCGTTCCCAGCGTTTCGCCCGGACGATACGTTTCGCGTAGCAGTGTCGTCGCTTCCGTATCGCCGAGCAGAGCAGCGGCCTGCTCGACGACGGAGACGATCTCGTCTCCAAACTGCACGGCGCTGACGGGCGCACCGGGAATGCCTTGGCTCGAGGTGGTGAGACTCTGCAACGCTCCTTCCGCACCGGGCAGCGCGACGTGGTTCACTTCGGCGAGATCGTGATCGTACGTGGCGAGCCAGAAAACAGGGACCGAATCGACGCCCGCGGCTGTAGCTTCTTCAGCGAGTTTGACGGCAGTGAGCGCCTTGTAGATGGCGAACATCGGTCCGCCGAACAGTCCGACCTGCTGCCCGGTCACGATGGCAAACGCCCCGTTGCGCAGGCGGTCAAGATTGGCCAGCGTCTTCGGCGAGGCCGTCCATCCCCTATTCTGGGATTTGTTCTGCCGCTCCAGAATCGCGGTCACGTTCTGACGGCGCGAAGAATCGTAGGATATCCGCGAGGTTTCGTTTTTCAGCCATTCACGGAAATGAGGGGGCCTGGGATAGAACGGCTGAACTTGCGGAGTGTACGCGAGAAAATCGATGAAAAGGCGCGTGGTATGCGGGATTTGTGAGAACGGAAGACAGTTCGCCTTCACCGACAACACTCCTGAGGGGTTTGCGCGACCGAGTGTTGGACGTGAGACGGCATGCTTCGTTAGATCAAACCGATTCGTGTGACGCTTCACTAGAGATGCCTGAAATAGTAGCAGGATGCAAGATTAGTGCTCGTCGGGCTATCAGAAGTCACGCAACGCGATTCTGCGCATTGGGGCGAAAGAAGAAGGCACGCTGCGACGGCACGTGATCACGTGGAGCGGACGCATCCGGGACAGCGTTTATTTCAGCATTCTTGATTCGGAGTGGCCGGCGGTGAAAGGGAGGCTGGAGGCCAAGCTGGCGGAGCCCCGCTGACAAATTCAGATGATGCCCGAATCCAACCCCGCGATGAATTGGATGCCGGGAATTATTTTGCCAACGAGATTCCTGTCGTTGGTCAAGAACAGGTCGGTGCCCGCAGAAGCGGCGCAAGCGAGGTGGATGGCATCGGGTGAAGCGATACTTGTACTTCCGCGAATGCGCGCATAGTGTTCGGCGGTCTCGATGGTAAAAGGAACCACACTCGACAAAAGGCTCAACAGAGCGAGCCGCACATCGTCCGCCCTGGAAGCTGGTCCCTTACGGTAAACGCCCGCTAGCACTTCTCCGACGGTGACAGCGCTTGTGATCAACTCGTCCTTCCGCTCGCGCATCCGGGCATGGATGGCGGCAACACGCCCGGCGAAGTGAGGATTGTCCTCGAGCCAGTAGACAAAAAGCATGGAATCCCAGTAGATGCGACTCATTTGCGGTCAGATGCGTCGCGAAATGACGCGCGCTCGGCACGCAGGTATGCTTCGCCTCCGCCGTACTCGGCGAAGACATCCTTGAGCGCGCCGCGCAACCGGTTCCATGCATCCTGGCGATCGGGCCCTCTGTCACTTGGTGTATCGACAAATTCGTACGTATAAGTGACGGTTGTGCTCTGGCCGGACTCCGGACCTGTTCTAGAAATCAGGCGCAGCGCATTTTCCCGGAGAAACTCTTTAGTCTTCAGAGCGCTGCAGACAGCTGGCGTGCGCCCTCCGACGAGTTTCATATCGCGAACAACGTCGCCCGTCCTAATGCAGAATCGCTTCTCGTGCTGCCCACGCGCTGGCACCACATACTTCTCTCTAGCGAAAATGCGAATTTTGTCCGCCTGTTTCATAGAACGCCTGCGCCGAGCAAATCCAAACACTGGTAGAATAATTAGAATTCTATAGAGTGTCAATAGAATTCTACAGGATTGGCAGAGGCGGTTATCACTCGCAGAAAACTCTGACCTTCACCTTGGCGCGCTGGTCTTTCTGATCAACGTCGACGGTCAGGTCGCTGAGCTGTTCCACCAGTTCCTCCAGATTTTCCGGTTTGATCTGCGACAAGTCGAAAAGAATGCCTCTGTCGTGAATGGCCTGGTTGGCGCGGTACAGCGCCTGGGGCGGAATGAGCCCGGCCAGCTTCACACCGGCGCGCAGCAACTGCATAGGCACGCGGACGTTGACCTTGGTCGGGCCGCCGTATCCTTCGTCGTCTTCGGAGTCCACCTGCACCCGAAGATATTTGGGGCGGGCCTTCCCTGCTGGCACTGTATCTGAATCCGCGGAGCGCGCGGCCGGCTGTTCGACGGCCGAGATCAGGCGCTCGGCCTCGTCGGCGCTGATTTTTCCCTGCG
>JASHPH010000153.1 GCA_030038255.1 Candidatus Sulfotelmatobacter sp.
CGTAACTCCGCAGGTATGTGCTTTCTTCAGCATTGGTTGTCGCTGTCGATTGGAATTGAACAGAATGTCAAAAACAGAGACGTCCACCCCTGCCACGGCGAGATCTTTGGCGAAAATACCTCCGGCTTCGCCAAAGCCGATGATAGCCACCCGATGAATGGTGTTCGCGCTATGCATGTTGCACGGTCCGTGAAACATCATTGGACGGGAGGGCCTCCTTTCCCACCCAAACGCTTGCCGGCACGAGCAGCTCGCCTCGAAAAAGCGCACGAGCTGTGCGAATCAGGCTCGAGCGGATCACTTTCAGCCCACCGCCAGTGTGTTCCACCTGAAATTCAACTGAAAATTCGCCGCTGGGATGCTCAATTGAGAGCTGTTGCACTGGCCCGTCTCGCCGTTGCACGATGCCATGCGCGACCGACCGGGGGAGAATACACGCCGTGCCCACCGTCACCGCCATCAAGACTCCGATGGCCGCGTGACATTTGTGCGGAATAAAAGTGCGCGTCATTATGTGGCCGCCGGCTTGTGGCGGCGCGATGAGGGTTATCTTCGGAACCACCTTCGAACGCACGTCGCCCAAGCCCATGTGCTCGCCCGCCAGGATACGAATGGCTTCTAGACGTGCTTTGAGTTTCTCGTCGGAGTTAAGCTCGGCAGGGGCTTCGTACCCGGATTTCCCAAGATCCGAAGCGCGCAGTACGACCATAGGCATGCCGTTGTCAATCAGCGTTGCTTCGATTCCTTCGAGCTGGTCGAGCATGTTGCCAGTCGGCAACAGAGCGCCACAAACTGAACCAGCGGTATCGCGGAAGTCGATGCGAATCGCGGCCGCCGTACCAGGGACGCCGGCAATCGATGCGTCTCCTGCGTACGTTATTTCGAGGCCCGGCGTAGGCACATGAGCAACAGCCACAGTTCCCGTGTTCACCATATAAATCGTGACGGAGGTGATTGGATCCCCGGGCGCAACCAGGCCGCGTTCGATGGCAAAAGGGCCCACTCCCGCCAGCATATTTCCGCAGGTCGGAGTAACATCGACAAGCGGCTGATCAACAGAAACCTGAGCAAAGAGATAATCCACATCAATTCCAGATCGCGCAGAACGGGATACGATTGCCACCTTGCTAGTCAGGGGGTCTGCGCCGCCGACGCCATCAATTTGCCTGACGTCGGGAGATCCCATGGCGGCCAGTAACACGCGGTCCCGTGTTTGGACATCGCTTGGCAGATCGCTGGCCAGGAAGAAAGGCCCTTTAGACGTGCCGCCGCGCATTAGGGTGCAAGGGATGGCGGTTTGCGATGCCCGCGCCATTACGTCCTCTCAGATGTACTTGAGCCCCAATTCGGTGATCTTCTTGCGCAAGCCGTAGATGTCAAGGCCGAGTTCACCGCGCGCAAGCCGCTCTCGATTTGCATCTTCCTTGCGAGCCCGCTGCTCCGCCGCAGCAGCCACTTCGCGCACCGCGGTCCGCTTCACCACCACGACTCCGTCATCGTCTGCGACGATCACATCACCCGCTTCAATCAGTGCACCCGCACATACGACCGGAACGTTCACCGATCCCAGTGTGCCTTTGACCGTTCCCTGCGAACTGATCGCGCGGCTCCAGACCGGAAATTTCATTTCCGTCAGAGCGCGAATGTCACGACAACCCGCGTCAATCACAAGTCCCTTCACGCCGTGAGCACGCAATGACGTCGCGAGCAGTTCGCCGAAGTAACCGTCAGTGCAGGGTGAAGTCGGAGCCACCACGAGGATATTCCCTGCGCGGCACACTTCGACCGCAACGTGGATCATCAGGTTGTCGCCCGGAGGAAGCGACACGGTTACAGCAGGGCCCGCTATGGTGGCGCCGGGAAAAATCGGACGCATGTAGGAGGCGAGTAAGCCACAACGTCCTTGCGCCTCATGTAGCGTTGTCACGCCGAATTTTTCCAAAGCGGTCACGACTTCGGATGGCGGCTGCTCCACGTTGCGAACCACGACAGGTTCGTTCATGCGAGTTCCTCCGTAACCTGCGGAAAAACGCGCTGATAGGCCTCTCCGTACTTGATCGTTTTATTGGAGTTGCGCGAGGCCTGCGCGCCGCGCTGCAGTGCAACCCGCTCGTAGTAATGCCAGAGATGCTCCTGGGCGTTCATGGCTTTGAAGGCCTCATATTTCTTTGGCCAAACCGGAGTGATATCAAGTAGCAGCTGCGGCTTCCATTCACATTGTTCCGGCTGGTGTGGCTCGAACAGAAATACTGGCGGCGCGCCGATTACGGGAGTACCCGGTTCATGCCCATGGGCCTGCGCAACGATGCGCGCCTCCTGTGCGGCATGCGAAACGAGCGGATGATCGAAATTGTAAGGATCTTTGAGTGAGTGGGTGAGGACAAACTCAGGCCGGAGCTTTCGGTAGAGCGCAGCCAGTTCGTAGAGAATACCATCCGGAATTCTCATGGGATAGTCACCCACATCGAAGAAAATCACCTTGGCTCCCAGAATCTCCGCCGCGCGAGTCGCTTCTTCCTTCCTGTTGGTCTTAACCTTCTCTATCGTCATTCCCGGCTCGCGCCAGAGTTTCGCAGACTCACCGCGCTCTCCGAACGACAGACAAACGACAGTGACGTCCCAGCCGCGCTCGGCATACAACGCGATGGCCCCGCCTGCTCGCCACACAAAATCTGCCGAATGGGCGCTCACAACCATCGCTGTTTTTGGACTGGCCGCCATTGCGATTTATTTGAGTCTGGATTCCAAGAATGATCTTCCTTCCCACGGATTTAGGCTTTCTTGGTGACCACGTATGCGAACATCATCAGAGAACTTCATTTCTTGCCCGGCACGTCCACGGGGGGCGTGCCGTAGGTATGAAACGATTCGATCGTCTTCAGTCCCCAGGCTTGTCCTTTCTTGCGTTCGGCTTCACTCCATCGGATCGGCTTCCAATCCGGTGCCAGGATCAGACGCGCGCCGGCATTGGCAATCTCGACGCGGTTGCCTCCGGGTTCGTACACATATAAGAAGAAGGTTTGCTGAATTGCGTGCTTATGCGGACCGGTTTCAATGTAAACGCCATTTTCCAGGCAAATATCGGCGGCAAGCAGAACCTCTTCCCGACTATTGACGGCGTAGGTTATGTGGTGCAAACGCCCCTTCGTGCCCGTGTGGTCGCGCGTGTAGGCGAAATCGTAGCTCTTGTTTGTGCACGTCATCCAGATCGCCGCTTCTGAGCCATCATCCATGACAATCTGCTCGGTCAAACGAAAGCCCAGGTAATTTTCGAAGAACTCGCGGTTCGCTTTAATATCGACCGCAAGTCCATTCCAGTGATCGAGGCGCCGCACGTTGATGCCACGCGCCGGAAATTTCTGCGCCTGGTTCTTGAGGGCCGGACGCAACTCAGGCGGTGCCTGGTACCACTGGGTTTCGTGATAGAGCTCGATTCGATGCCCGTCGGGATCGTGGCAAAGAAATGCCGGGCCATGTGCCAAATCGCCCTCGGTCCAGCCGATGTCGAAACCCGATCCTTTGAGGGCTGCAACCCTGCGTTCGAGAGCCTGGGGACTTCGCGTGCGATAAGCCACATGGCCCAAGCCCGGGAGTTTCGATGCGGTGAGCTTCAGGGAATGCCGCTCGTAATCATCGTAGGCATGCAAGTAAACCGAGTCGCCTTGCTGGCCGCTCTCGGTCATCCCCATGACTTGAACAAAAAAACGCAAGCTCTCTTCCGGCTTGGGAGTGAGCAATTCCAAATGCCCGAGATGAGCGAGATCCATTACTGGCTCGTTTTGCACTATTCCCCTTTGCGAGAGCGGCTTATCCAATGCTTGTTCGGCCTCCCTCCTGTACGCCCGCGTATCGCCCACAGTGACGAGAGCCCTCTTGGGAGGCGTTAAGTGTACTCGATATACCTCTCACTTTCCCGCACAACTGTCAAACAGAAAGCCGGGGAGGCGCGCCATCACGTGTTCTTCACAAATTCCATTAACGGAGACACGCACATTAACTTCGTGCTTGACAATCTCCGATCCACATGAAGAAATGGTACGGGTATTCAGTATACTGAACATCATGCTGCCTAAGGACACGTCAACCGCTTCGCCGGGCATCACCGAGCTTCTGCGCGGCTACTCGATTGAGCTAAATCCGGCCGACTCGAAGACCGTAGAGATGGCGGCAGAGCGTCTGGATCCCGGCACCGAAGTGTCCCTGGCCTGGATTCCAAGCTCAAATCCAATGGATATGGTCGCGCCAGCGGCAAGGTTGAAACGCGCCGGTCACCTTCCCATGCCGCATGTGGGCGCGCGTCATCTGGAGAGCGCAGTACAACTCGAGCGGCTGGCGGGGCTCTTGCGCGATGTAGGCGTGGATCGGATTCTGATCATAGGCGGCGACCGTCACCAACCAGCGGGACCATATGACAGCAGCTTATCGGTAATGCAAACTGGCGTGTTCCAAAAAGCCGGCATATCTCGCATGGCGATCGGTGGTTTTCCTGAAGGCAACCCGCATATTCCTGAGACAGTCTTGAATGAGGCACTTGAGGCGAAAGTAAGTTTCGCGCGGCAGGAGGGGCTGCGACTCTCGATCATCACCCAATTCTGTTTCAAATCCGAACCCGTGATCGAATGGGGGCGAGGAGTGCGAGCACGCGGCATAGATATTCCGATACGAGTGGGATTGGCCGGCCCGGCTGGTTTGCTGACCCTAATGCGCTATGCTGTGCGCTGCGGCATAGGCAACTCGCTTCGGGTGCTGAGCGAAAACCCATCGTTCGCGAAGGTTCTGGTTGAAAGAGGGCCTGAACCTATTATTCGCGGCCTTGCTGCCTCTATTGCGGACGGCAGTGGCCGGCAGCTCGGAATTGCGGGTCTGCACTTTTACATTTTTGGCGGCCTTAGAAGAACTATGGATTGGATTGATACCGAACGGTCATTGAAAACACTGTCTGCTCACACTTGAACCGTACGCCATCCCTTCGCATAGGTCTCGCGTACGACTTTCGAATAAGGCACCGGGCTGACAATGGCCCGAATTTCCGTCTGTTTGTGCCTTTCCACAGTTGTCTTTCGGGTACCGCCTCCCGCTTCGCCCCACACAATCCTGACTTCGGCGCCGGTCTCAACGTCTGGATCAACAACCCCCAGAGAAAGCATTGAGCGCTCGTTATAGCTGTAACCCCCGAACATGGAGAACCCAACAGTCTTCGAGCCCAACAGCACCTTGTCGTACGAGGCAGACGCATAATTGGACAGCGGCAGATCGATATACTTGCAAATCTGGCCCGCTTCAAACATCGATGCAAACACCCTCAAGACATCTTCGGCGTTCCAAGCGAACGTGACCTTTTTCCTCTGAGGTTGGCCGACCATTCTCTCGAGCGCTTCTCTTCCGATGAAATCGTGGTCGAATTTGACAAACGGACCGTAACCCAGAGCATGCGGGGACATGTAATAGTCTTCGATGTGATCGGATTCGAAACTGCCACCCAAGGAACCAGTTCCCTCATAACTAGTGGCGGGCAGCCATTGCCTGTAGGCTTTCATCTTTTCGCCCGTGTAGACGGCGGGAAGAGGGGATGGAATCCATCCCGACTCGAGCGTGTTGGTCGCGTAGGCTCTGGCCCCGACTTCGCGAAGGCCAAAATCTCTGCCGGCGTCAACGATGGCCGCGCGAATCTCGTCGCGCTCTTCGTACGGCCCCCAAACCTCCAACCCAGGAGCGCCGGCCATGCCGTGGCGCAAGGCGCGGACCCTTCGCCCAGCAATGTTGATCGCATCCATGTGGAAGAACTTTACCTCCGGGATTGGCCCACCGTTCAGTTTTTCCAGAATCTGTGGCGCGTTCGGACCTTGAATCTGGTAACGGTAACAGGTCCGAAAAACCGCTTTGCCTTTCGGATTGGATGGGGACCTGTCGTCCTTCTCAACTTTGACGTCATAACCGCCGGTTGCAGCGTGAAACTGAATCCAGTTTGCAGCCGGCGCGCGCCCCACGAAAACGAGGTGGTTTTCTTTCAGATGAAAGAGAATACCGTCACCGATGACATAACCGTCGTAGCTGCAAGGTGCGAATTGTTTGGCTCGATTGACGGGGAACTTCGCGAAACTGTTGGTTGCGAGATAGGAGAGCATTCTCAGTGCATCGCGACCTTCGACGTAAATGTTCGCCATGTGGTGCGACTGGTCGAACAGAACCGCGGTTTCGCGCCAGGCCAGTTGTTCATCGCGCCAGTTCGAGTATTCGTAAGGAACAACCGGATAGACGTAAGCACCAATTTGTGAATTGCGCAGCATCTTCACCGGGTTCCCCGCAGCCTGCAGCAGGTCTTCCAGACTTTTCTCTTTCATCTCAGCACCCCGTGCGAGAATCTAGGCAAGGCGACGTTCAGTATACGGAACATTGCAGCGTTTTGTATATGCTAAGAATTCGGTGCCTGAAGAGACAGGGGGCACCAACGGTCCCCTCTCGGACCCCAGCGAACCTGGTGTAGTTTCATATTTTGAAATGAACGGAGAGATAGCGGTGGC
Source organism: Candidatus Sulfotelmatobacter sp. (assembly GCA_030038255.1). GTDB lineage: Bacteria > Acidobacteriota > Terriglobia > Terriglobales > Acidobacteriaceae > Sulfotelmatobacter. The sequence goes on from JASHPH010000153.1 coordinate 6,522, forward strand.
AAGAATCGTGACATTCGATGAGCTGGGTCCTGTAGGGCTGATTTGCATCGACAACCCCCCTGTGAACGCGATTAGCCATTCCGTAAGGCTCAAGCTCGTTGATGTGATTGCGCGGGCACAGAAGAACCCTGGCATCAAGGCGCTGCTAATTATGTCGGACAGCGAACTGTTCAGCGCGGGCGCTGATATCACCGAGTTCAATCGTCCGCAGGGCGAGCCCTCCCTGCAACAAGTGCAGACCGCAATTGAGTCCTCTCCTATCCCAGTGGTTGCCGCGATGCGCGGACTTGCCTTAGGTGGAGGACTCGAACTCGCAATGGCTTGCCATTATCGCCTCGCCCACAAAGACGCAAAACTTGGAATGCCAGAGATCACGCTGGGCATCATTCCAGGGGCTGGGGGGACGCAACGCCTGCCGAGGCTGATCGGCGCACGCGCTGCTTTGAATCTGATTCTGTCGGGCACACCTATTTCAGGGCTTGAAGCCAAGGTCAAGGGGCTGGTGGATGAGGTTGCGGAAGACGATCTGCGCGATGCTGCGCTACGTTTCTGTGAACGTCTAGTGCGGGAGGGACGCGGCCCACGCCCAACGTGTAACCGCACAGCCGAGGACGCCCTCGATGAAGCGGAGATTGCTTCTTCGCTGCTCGCTCATGCTCGTGTTTTGAAGGGGCGTACGACCCAGGACCTGGTAATAGAAGCAATCAAAGCTTCCAAACTGCCTTTCTCGCAAGGTGTCGCGATTGAGGCCGCTCTCGCGCAGAAGTCGTTGGCCTCACGCGAGAGCCTGGCGCTTCGGCACGTATTCTTTGCGGAGCGTGAGTCAGGAAAATTGAGTGGAGTATCGTCAGTCGACGCCAAGCGAACGCAGCCGCCTGCGATCCAACGGGTGGCGGTGGTCGGCGCGGGTACGATGGGCAGCGGCATCGCAATTGCGTTCGCCGACGCCGGCCTGGAAGTACTGCTCAACGATAACGATCCTGCTTCACTCATCCGTAGCCGTGAAATTGTCCATTCAACGTACGCATCCGGCGTGCGGCGCGGGCGCATTACTCAGAGTGTCGCCGATGAACGCATTCGGCGCATTCGAAACGCACCGGCCCTGGACGAAGTAGCGGATGCCGATCTCGTTATCGAGGCTGTATTTGAGGATACGGAGTTGAAGAAGGATGTATTGTCGAAGCTTGACTCCGTGCTCCCTCCGGAGCGTGTGATCGCGACAAACACCTCCACACTTTCTGTGACCGAACTCGCCCGCGCCACGGCGCATCCGGGGCGGGTCTTGGGGCTGCATTTCTTCGTTCCGGCACATGCCTCGAGGCTTTTGGAGATTGCCCGGACGGACCATACCTCCCCTGAAAGCTTGGCAACAGCATTCCGCGTAGCCAAAGTGCTCAAGAAAGTTGCGGTTGTCTCGCGTGACGCCTTCGGTTTCATCGGGAATCGGATGATGCTCGATGGCTACTTCCGTGAGGCAGAACAATTGCTGCTGGAAGGAGCCACACCGGCACAGGTTGACACGGCGCTCGAGAATTTCGGCTTTGCCATGGGGCCGCAACGAGTGAGCGACTTGGGCGGCAACGATGTGGGTACGAAGGCACGAGTCCAGCTTTTCAAGCGGGAAAGCCGTCCTGACCCTTATTTCGTCATCGCCGACCGCCTTACAGAAATGGGAAGGCTCGGCCAGAAGACCGGTCGCGGCTTCTATCGTTATGAGAATGGCAGCCGCGAGGCCGTGCCAGATCCTGAAGTGAACAACCTTATCGAGAAGCTTGCTTCGGACAGAGGTATACGGCGGCGCGAAATCAACGACCAGGAGATTGTTGAGCGCTGCATCTTGTCGCTGATCAATGTGGGCGCGATGGTTCTGGAAGAAGGAATCGCAGCACGCGCTGCCAATATTGACGTGGTTTGGACGAGCGGTTACGGATTCCCACGCTACCTTGGGGGGCCGATGTTTTACGCCGATACGCTGGGACTTTCCCAGGTGTGGCAGCGCATTCGCCACTATCAAGAAAAGCTGGGGTATTACTGGCGTCCTGCCACATTGATCGAGCGCCTGGCTTCTGCGAGTTCAGGCTTTGAACAGTGGGACCGGACCTCCGCATCGCGGTAGCAACTCCGTGCGTTGACGATCGGGCCGACGCATGCGTGATCCAAATCTATCCGCGCTCGACCCGCAGTACTCGTTCATCTCTATCTCCGAACAAAGCATCGAGAAGCTCGGGCCGGTTCCGCTGCAAGGCGCGACTGTTAACCGTGCCTTTTTCCGTTAGCTCGCCAGCCGCGCTGGAGGGTGGGGCTTCGACCAGCAAGGCCGCTACGATGCGGTTGGAACTGCCGGTTCCGGCGGCGTACAGTTTGGCGACGCGTTTGTGAAACATCGCCCTGACCATCGGGTTCGAGGCGATATGTGCAGGGTCGGCCGCGCGATCCAGGCCAGCGGCCGCGGCGCATACCTCCCAATCGGGAAAGATAAGAATGCGCACATCCTTCCGGTCAGCTCCGGCGACGACAACTTCAATGGCCAGCGGGCGCAGCGCGTCCAGCGCATCGAGGCGCAACTTGCTGGCGCTGACTTTGGTGCCAGAGTCCAGCTTGAAAACTTCGTTGATCCTGCCATCGAAGCGAAGACCCGCCTGTGGCCGTTGCGGATCAATAAAACTAAGCAGATCGCCAGAGCGCAGAAAGCCTTCCTCATCGAAAGCAGCCGCGGTTGCCGCGGGATCGCGCCAGTATCCCGGGGTAACGTTGGGGCCCCGATAGCGCACCTCGAAGCTGCTGTCGTCCGGGATGAGCTTGAGTTCGACACCTGCGACCGGTATGCCGACCACTCCAGGGCCATTTGCCTTCGCGTTGCCGAAGAGCGCAATGGGTGCGGTCTCAGTCATACCCAGACCGCTCACGGTTAAGATCCTGTGCCCGACCGTTTCCACGGCGAGCCGCTCCAGATCGAACCAGGTTGCCGGCTGCATCGACGCCGCGGCGTACCAGAGAAATTTCAGCCGTTGGAAAAAGTGCTTGCGAAACGCCCGGTCGGCCTCCAGGTGAGGGATGAGCAGTTCGTAGCCGCGCGGCACATTGAAGTAAATGGTTGGCGATACCCGGCGTAGTAATTCCAGACTTGCGCCAAACAGTGCGGGAGTGGGTTTCCCCGGATCGATATACAGCGTGCCGCCATTGTGGAGAATGATGCTGAAATTGCTGTTGCTGCCCGCAGTGTGGTTCCAGGGAGCCCAATCTACCATCACTGGCGGCTCTTCCTCCAGGCACGGCGCCACCTGCCGCTTCATCTGGGAGTTGCAACAAATCATGCCGTGCGTGTTGATGACGGCTTTCGGCATTCCGGTGGAGCCAGAGGTAAACAGAAACTTGGCAATCGTTTCCCGACCGACTCGCGCTGCCGCTTCGCGCACTTCATGGCGATGACTGCCATGACCCTTGAGCGATGCCAGATCCCGCATGTTCGAGGATGCTGACGCATTGCGAAGAGCGATCACCGGAACATTCGACTTGAGAGCGTGTTCCATCGGTGTGCGATAAAGCACGCCATCATCAACCACGACCATTCCCGGTGTTAACAACTCAAAAGCATAGGACAGCTTCGTGTAATCGCTGGACTGGAGGGCATAGGCAGGAGCGACGGGAGCAATCGGGATGCCGATATACAACGCGGCCAGCATGATGAGCGCGTGATCAATCCCATTGGCGGCGAGAATAGCTAGGGGCCGCTCCGGACCTAGCCCATAGCCGAGCAGTCCCTCGGCCAGGAGCAGCACTGCTTCCCGAGCTTCCCTGTAAGAGATGCACCGCTCTCCAGTTTGGGTCTGCTCGACGATGAAGGTGCGATCCGGCGCTTCCCGTGCCCAGCGGTCAAGCCAATCCCCCACGCGAGAGTCGTAGTCGCCCAAGGGTTCGACGGACCGCATCAGCAAGCTGCCGTCGGCGCGGCGGCTCAGCTCGACGTCGGGAGAGAAGAAACGCACTGGCCGTAGCGGTAAACCCCGAAAATCCGTGCTGTTTTTCAGTGTACTCAACGTGACGAGCTTAATGGATGGAACTCCTCGCCGCAAGCGGTGGGAAGCACCCTTATCTTCCCTTACAATAAGGATCTAGCATGAGTCTCCAGGCCAAACGTTCATCTATTCGCCGGGCCAAGCGTAGCAGTGCGGCGCCAGTCGAAGTCTACGACGAGCCGGGCCACTTAATCCGGCGCGCTCAGCAGATAGCCGTTTCGATGTTTCACTCGACCATGGGCAATGGCGTGACCCCTATCCAATACTGCGTACTGCGAGTTCTTCAGGAGCATCCGGGGATTGACCAGGTGACGCTAGCGAAATTTTGTGCCCTCGATACGTCAACCGCCGCAGATCTTGCAGTCCGGCTGGAAGAGCGTGGACTTGTGCGCCGGATGATGCCGATGAAGAGCAAGCGGTTCCGCCTGCTTCATCTCACTCCAGAAGGAACTGAGCTTCTGAGGAAACTTGTTCCACGCAGCAGCGTGCTGGCGAGTCGCTTGCTTCGGGCACTTAATCGGGACGAGCAGAAAGTCTTTATGCATCTCCTAAAGAAATTCGTTCACTTTAACAACGACGAAAGCCGCGCGCCTCTTGATCGCGGGTTGGCTGGATCGCGAAATGGACGAAGATGAGGGACGCAGTGTGGGGAGTCTCCTTCGTGTAGGGCTACGCCCTATGGCTTGATCCGATCCCAATCCGACAGGTCACAGAAGAAGCCAACCCTCGACAAGGCCCCATTCGTTCGACACCGCCTGCAAAGCGTGTTGCGCGAGGGTTTATAATCTCCGCCATCATTTTTGGGGAAGGGGAATCAATGCCCCTTAGACTACCGGCCAGTTTTGGGTCTTCATCGTTGCACGCTCGGCCATTCTCGCGAGCATATTTCGCGCCCGCGAAACATGTACCCAAAGTGGAGGAGACTGCGGAATCGATATCGTCAGCAGATCTCAACGACCTGCTGCCCTGCGAAACGAAATCGTCGATTGGAAGGAATGCATGAGTACAACTGTCAACACGAGATGCTTTCCGCTTCCGAGTTCCTTGAAGGTAGTCCCAGGGACAGAACGCGCGCAGGCTGCCTACCCGTATTACATGCAGTTCACCAAGGAGGATGATGAGCGCTTCTGGTTCTACAACTCCATGCATTTCCCGGAACCAATGTCCGCTTTCGACGTCACAACCGCGGAAGCCGCCTATTGCGCCTTGGGCGCCGCCAACACGCGGGTGCACAGCTTGCCGACGACGCTCGGAATTGACTATCGCATCATCAACGGGCGGATCTACATCGGCGGTAACGCTGTAACGGATCCAGCCGAAATTGCTCGGCGCACACAAGAGTTCCAGCAGCGGGCTTTCTATTACTACGAACACTGGGAAGAATTATTCGCGCAGTGGAAAAACAAGATGCTGGGTTTAATTCGCGTAGCCGAGGCCTTGCCCAAGCTCCAGCTGCCCGAGTTCGAACCTCTGGAACACGTCCGCGCCGGACGCGGCATTGCGTCGAATCACTACCTCCTCGACATCTATCAGAAGACCCTCGAGGGCTATTTCCGCATGTGGCACCATCACTTCGAGTTCCTGCTGCTCGGGTATGGCGCGTATCTCACGTTCTTCGATTTTTGTAAAAAGGCATTTCCGGAAATCAGCGAACAGACCGTGGCGCGCATGGTCGCAGGCATGGAAGCGGAAATCTTTCGCCCCGACGACGAACTGAGGCGTCTCGCCAAACGCGCCATTGAGCTGGGAGTCGATGGCGAGTTCCGAGAGGGTGCCGCTCCCGGCGACATCATCCATGCGCTGGAGCGCTCCAAACCGGGTAGAAGGTGGCTCGAGGAACTGGCCGACTCCCGCGACCCCTGGTTCAACATCAATGTCGGCGATGGCTTCTACCACTACCATC
>JASHPH010000154.1 GCA_030038255.1 Candidatus Sulfotelmatobacter sp.
TCGCTCTGCCACGTCAACAGCAGCGAGCAGAACGATCTGGCGCTTTCGAACCTGAATCCGGTGACCGACCCGCAGGGCTGGATCAACCCCGTGCAGCCGTTTTCTGCGGCCTGCGGCGGATGCCATACGTCGAAAGGCGAGGCCTCGCACTTCCTCGCCAACACGACCTCGCTCGGCGAAAGCTGCAACACCTGTCACGGCTCCGGCGCCGCCTTCAGCGTCGACTCCATGCACGCGCAATAGGACAACCTGAAGTCTGGATGGTGGCACAGGCTTCAGCCTGTGGCTTTTTCAGCAGCCCAGCCAGATCACGAAGCCAGACGCATACGCGGCTGCTGATCATTGCCCCGATCCGCTCTGGGAAGTCACCTCGCTCCGAGTACCAACTGATTTCGGAGAAAATTCTCCCGGTGGCCCCACCATGTTGGTCTATGACGCTGTTTAAGAACCCAGATTTGTGGAGTCTGCCGCTCCAGAACAAATCTGTTGATTTTCGTTCCGGCTGTAGTAGACTGATGTAACAACAGCGCTGGGACAATCTGATATCAATCAGCAGATCTGATATCAAAGATTCCCAGTGAGCCTTACGATGGCTAAACCACTTCTAGTACGCAACGTTCCCCGCGACATCTGCTCATGGATCGACCAGCGACGGGCTCAGTACAACATGAGCCAGCAGGAAGTAGTTCTGTCGATTCTCGATAAAGCGGTTGAGGCAGACATCGAGCTGAAACTCCCTCTGTTTTCCGGCCAGCCGCAGATACTGGAAAGAGTGGTCCCGCAGACACTGCCGTTCACATTTATCGATCTCTTCGCTGGGATCGGAGGGTTTCGGGCAGCTTTGGAAAAACTTGGTGGCCGTTGCCGTTTTTCTTGCGAATACGACAAGTACGCGAAGCGCACCTACGCGGCATGGTATGGAGATACACCGCAGGGTGACATTCGTAAAGTGAAAATCGCCGATATCCCGAACCACGATTTACTCGCAGCCGGTTTTCCATGCCAACCGTTCTCGATTGCCGGGGTCTCGAAGCGGCAGAGCCTGGGAATGGCTCACGGCTTCAAATGCGTGACTCAGGGAAATCTGTTCTTCCAACTCGCCACGATCATTGAGGCGAAGCGCCCGGCCGTACTGCTGCTCGAAAACGTCAAAAACCTCAAGTCACATGACAAGCAGCGAACCTGGCGTGTGATCCAGGAGCGTCTGAACGAACTGAACTACTGGATTTTCGACAAAGTTATTGATGCCGCGGGATGGGTACCCCAGCACCGCGAGCGTGTGTACATCGTCTGCTTCGACAAGAAGGCATTCCCGGCGAAGCCGCCGTTCGAATTTCCCAACCCGCCGGAGGGAGAAAGACCCAAGCTCCTTGAAATTCTTGAGCAGGATCCGGATCCCAAATATACGTTGACGGAGCATCTATGGAATTACCTACAGCGCTATGCCGAGGGACACCGCGCCAAGGGCAACGGGTTCGGCTACGGATTGGTTGAAGATCTAACTAGGATCGCGCGGACCCTCAGCGCCCGTTATTACAAAGACGGTTCCGAAATACTGATTCCGCAGGGCAACGGAAAACCACCTCGGAGGCTGACCCCCCTCGAGTGCGCGCGGCTCATGGGCTTCGACGAAAAGAAGATAGTGGTATCTGACACTCAGGCCTATCGACAATTTGGCAACGCGGTAGTGCCGAAAGTTGTCGAGGCCGTAGGCAGGCAGATAATGAAAGTCCTTTTCTGGAAACTTTCCCAGGAGGAGAGTCTCTTCTGTAGAGCTCCGCGGAGAAAAAGGGCGACGGGGTGACATCGCCGTATTGCCAAGGGGCGATCGAAGATGCCCTTCGATATGGCAATGCACTGCTGAAGTTTATCTCCCCCAATGATGCTGGGCTGACACAAAGTCATCAGTGCGGTTTTTATATGCCCATCCCGGTTTGGGAGATGTACACGCCTCATCCTCCTACCGCAGGGAGAAACGACAAACACCCCGTATCCATTCTTTGGCAGGATGGCCGCTGCACTCAGTCGATGATCACATGGTACGGTGCCAAAAAGCATGAGTACCGACTAACACGTTTCGGCAGAGATTTTCCATTTCTCAATGCAGACATGGTCGGCGATCTCCTTGTTCTGGTTCCGAAATCCATCGATGAATTCATCGCTTATGTACTGGACTATGACGAAGACATTGAAGAACTGCAAAGCGCCCTCGGCGTAGAAGCATTCCAAAATTGGGGGGTCTATCGGAACGGCGCAGCGATAATTGAAACAGAGGACGAATGCGTAGAGCGCCTGATACGCAACCGGGCAGCCGCCTGCGAACACTTTCCATCAGGCGAAGAATTCTCTGAAGCAACGCTCGATATTATGAACACCTGCCTCACGAAGTTTGGAGAACTTCCGTCGGACGCCGCACTGCTGCGAGCATTACAGACGGAATATCAGCTCTTCCAGTCAGTCGAGCGCGTCGTGTGCCAGAATCTCATAGCTGGCCGCCTGTTTAAGAACATTGACGAGTTTACTCAAGCGGCGCTGACAATTCTGAATCGACGGAAGGCCCGCGCCGGACGGTCGTTCGAAAATCATGTGGAACACCTGCTGAAGCTCGCCGGTATTCCGCATAAGATGCGGCCTTCGCTCGGGAACGATGGTCGGCCGGACATTTTGATTCCAAGCGAAGCCGCCTATTGGGACAAGGGGTGGCCAGAGAGCCAGCTCTTTGTCGTTGGCCTGAAAACCACGTGTAAGGACCGGTGGCGACAAGTGCTCAACGAGGGCAGGCGCCTTAAGACAAAGTACATCCTGACACTGCAGCAGGGGATCACTGGAAATCAGCTCCGGGAAATGCAGCAGGCAGGAGTCCTGCTCGTTGTTCCTGAACCACTGCACGAGAAGTACCCAAAATCGTGGCAACCTTTTTTGCTCAATGTCGCCGGGTTCATTGAGACCGTCAAACGTCACCTCGCGGCCTGATCCGACGAAGGCCCGATAGTTGGCTCGAAGCGGACGATCCTCAAAAGTGTCCGTTTGATTCCCCTACATCCCCGGTATTCTCCACCTCCCCACCACCTCCGGCCTCACCTTCCGCCGCGCCATCCAGCACGCCAGCGCCAGCGCGATCACCAGATCGTCGTGCTCGCCCGCTCCATCCGCGCCCATCCGCACCCTCCCGCCGCCCGACATCGTCATCCGCACATCCACCAGTTCCCGCGTCAACGCCCCCGCATCGCGCAGATCGCGCGCGATCTTCATCTCCTCCTGCTCCAGCAGCACCTGCACGCCGGCCATCAGGTCGCGCTTCGGCACGCTGAACATCCCGTTGACAAAACTCTCGCGCTCCCCGCCGCTGATCGTCACAGCCGCCAGTTCGCATCCCAATTTCGCTGCGCGCAGCAGATCTACCACCGGCGCGCCCACTCCCGTGCCGTCCACCGCCAGCGCGCACTGCCCGGCCAGCAATTCATCGCTCAGCATCTCCCGCACCCGCGCCACCACCCGCGGATACGACGTCCCCAGCGCGATTCTCTCCAGATGCCTCACCTGCAGCGTTTCCCCGCCCGGCTCTTTCTCGACCACCGCAATCGCCGCGTGATCCCGCTTCTGTCCCAGATCAACTCCGACATAAAACATTCAATCAGTCCCCTGGATGGTGGCACAGGCTTCAGCCTGTGAATCTTTCGCCTTTGCCCCGCCCCTCACCGCCCCGGCCACAGCGGCTTCACATTTTCATCCAGTGCCCGCTCCACCACGTCGCGCCCGAACACCGCCTCGCCGTTATCGATGAACTCCGTCATGTACTCCTGCCCGAACCACGACGCGCCCATCTCCCTGCGCTCTTCCTCCAGAAACTCCGCCGGAATCCGCGGACACTCCGTCGCCTTCACGCGGAACCGCGTCCACTCATTCCCGCCATGTTCCCAGCATTCATAGAAAAATCCGCGCTTCCCATACGGCGTGCTCAGCAGCCACAGATCGCCGTCGCTCACCGCGATCATCGGCCGCAGCATTTTGTACGTCCCGTCCTCCACCTGCGCGGCTTCGTCGATCAGCAACAGCGACACCGCCGAAAACCCGCGCGTCGTCGCGGGATTCTCCGGCAGTCCGATAATTCGCGACCGATTCGGCAAAGCCAGCGACACATCGTTGTGCCCGTCACCGTGCGCCTCAATGCGCAGAGCCGCCAGCATCCCGCGCGCTTTCTCGATCAACTCCGCCGACTGCCGCGCCGACGGACTCGCCACCAGCACCACGCTTTCCGCCTCGGTGAACGCGCGATGCACCGCCATCACGGCCGCCGTCGTCGACTTGCCCCACTGCCGCGTGCAATTCAGAATGCCGCGCTTCGCCCCCGACCGCAGCACCTCCATCTGTTTCTCATCCGGCTCAAAGCGGAGCTTCGTCCGCGCAAACTCGATGATGCCGTCGCTGTTCGCCGGAGCCGTCTGGCTGTCGCGCGGCTCATCGCCGAGATCGTCGATTCCCCAAAAAACGCCCCATGTCTCCACGCCACCCTTGTACACCCGCGAAATGCGGCTCGGGAGTCAACTCAAACAAAACAAACGCTGACTTCGTTGTGACTGGTACACGCGACGCAAGTCGCGTTTGGTTTCAGCTCTGGTGCATCGCAGGGGATTATGAACCGCGCGCGTAAGCAAGCGGCAACGCAATGCCTCGCCAGCTACGAGTGAAGAAGCCGCTCTTCGACGCGCGTAAGCCGGTTGTGGATGTCAACCAC
>JASHPH010000012.1 GCA_030038255.1 Candidatus Sulfotelmatobacter sp.
GAATTGAACGTCGTTCGCGACGCGATCAATTCACGGCACATTTTACGGCACACCGCCGAAACCGTTAATTAGGTAAGTGATTGAAAAGATTTGGCTGCCCCCCAGGGATTCGAACCCCGATATGCTGATCCAGAGTCAGCTGTCCTGCCGTTGAACGAGGGGGCAGTTTGGTTTCGGTGCAAGCCCTGATTCTGGAACGCATGTAGGCTCGCTTTGATTCTATGGTTCCGGGGGAACCGCGGTCAACTTATCGGAAGATCCAAGCGGAACGAAGGTGCGCGGTTTAGAATTGGCGAAGCTCTGATTGGCAGGAGTCGTGATTATGGTCACCACGTTTGAGACTGCGGCAACCCGTTTTGACTACGCCGAAATCGCTCGCCGCCCGCTCGAGGCCGAACAGTGTGCGCTGGTCGTCATTGATATTCAGGAGAAGTTGTTGCCGCCGATTTTCCAAAAGGAACAGTTAGTCCGCAATGCGCAACTCCTGATTCGCGCCGCCGGCATCCTGAAGATTCCGGCGCTGGTCAGCACGCAATATGCGAAGGGATTGGGTGCGACCGTCCCCGAGGTCGCTTCCCTGCTGGCAGGCACCGAGGCGATCGACAAGACTATGTTTTCCTGCTTTGGCAGCGACGTTTTCTGCACTCTACTGAAGCGGCTGCCCGGACAGCGCAACACCCTGCTGCTTTGCGGCATGGAGAGCCACATCTGCGTAACTCAGACCGCTCTGGCCGCGTTGCGCGAGGGCTACCTGGTGCATGTCGCGTCGGACGCCGTGAGTTCGCGCACGGAATGGAACTGGAGGGTCGGGCTCGACCGCATGCGGGCGGCCGGAGCCGTCATCTCGTCGACTGAAATGATGATCTATGAGTTGATGCGTGCGTCTTCCTCGGCATCGTTCAAGGAGCTGCTACCGCATCTGAGAGGCTAAGGTAGCCGCGCGTCGGCTGCTCGTTTCTCTTTCGTTGCATTAAGAACTCAAGCTTTACCCCCACCTGCCGATGTAGTTTCCGGGGACTTCCCCGTCGTCCTATGGCTTACTTTCAGATCAGCCTTAAGAAGCGATTCCTCGGAGTCGTTGGGCTAGCGATCCTCGGACTGCTTGCCTTTGCCGGTCTGCGGCTCATCAAAGAGCGGGCACTCATTCTCCATGAAAAGCAGGAGAAAGCCAGAAATCTCGTTGAGGCCGCGTATTCCGTTCTCGCCCAGTGCTACCAGTTGCAGCAGAGTGGCATGCCGCAAGCCGAGGCACAGAAACGGGCGATTAACCTGCTCAAGGGCATACGTTACGAAGGCGACAATTATTTCTGGATCAACGACCGTCGTCCGGCAATGGTGATGCACCCCACCAAGCCGCAACTGGACGGCACCGACCTGACTGGATTCAAAGATCCCACCGGCAAGGCGCTCTTTGTGGAAATGGCAGCGACCGTACGCAAGAATGGCGCGGGCTTCGTCGCCTACAAGTGCCCCCGGCCTGGTTCCGATACGCCGGTGTCGAAACTCTCCTACGTAAAGGAATTTGCCCCTTGGGGCTGGATCGTAGGAACAGGAATTTACATTGACGATGTGGATGCGTTGTTTCGGCAAAGGGCAACGACAGCGGTGGCCGTCCTGATTCCCTTGCTGGCTCTCATGACCGCAGTGTCGCGCAGCACCTATCGCCACATGTTCGGACCACTGAACCACATGTCCGCGTGCATGAAGGATGTCGCCGAGGGCGAAGGCGATCTGACCAAGCGTCTCGACGTGCCTCCTGATAAAGAGGTCGCGGAGCTGGCGCATTGGTTCAACGCATTCATGGAAAAACTGCAGGCGACCATTCAGTCCATCGCAGGAAATGTTCACAACCTGGCGGCAGCGGGAGAAGAGATATCGGTCACTTCACGCTCGCAGATGCAGGGAGCGCAACAACAGAAGGACCAGACTCATCAGGTAGCGATGGCTATGCAAGACATGACCGCCACAGTCCAGAAGGTTACCGACATCTCAAATCGTGCAGCCGAGGCGTCGCAGAAAGCCTCGTCCATGGCGCGGCACGGTGGCAAGGTGGTCGAGGAAACGCTGGTTCGAATGCAGGCCATTGCCTCTTCGACGCAGGACTCTGCGAAGCAGATCGAGTACCTGGGCAGCCAGTCGGAACAAATTGGACGCATCATCGGAGTGATTGACGATATTGCGGATCAGACGAATCTGCTGGCGCTGAATGCCGCGATCGAAGCAGCGCGCGCCGGCGCACAGGGCCGGGGCTTCGCGGTTGTCGCCGATGAGGTCCGCAAACTGGCCGAGCGAACCGTCATCGCCACGAAAGAAATTACCCAGGTGATTCAGGCGGTGCAGGAGAGAACGCGTCTGGCAGTCACGGCGATGCACGCCGGGACCCGCGAAGTGGAACTGGGAGTTACTGCCACACGCGAGGCCGGCAACTCACTGAAGGAAATTATCGATACCTCCGACCGTGTGGGCGAGATGGTCAGCCACATCGCCACGGGCGCAGTGGAACAGGCAACCGTAACGGAAGATGTAAACCGCGCGATCGAGCGGATCGCAGATATCGCGGCTCAGTCTGCCGCCGGCTCGTTACAGGCCACCAAGGCGCTGGAAGATTTGGCACACGTGGCCGCGGACATTCAGAATCAGGTGGGACAATTTCGGCTGACGTCGCGCAGGCGGTCTGCGGAGGCAGATGCTCCCTACGTTGCTCGCACTTCCGCTGCTATTGCAGGACGGTGATTCCGCCCTACTCTTCTTTCTTCTTCACCCTCACCACCGTGATCTTGGCGAAGCCTTCGTTGAACGACGGTGGTTTCAATTTTGCCGCCATCCGCCGCATGACCTCTTCGGGGACTACACGATCCCGCCGCTGATGACGCTCGATGCACACTTCCAGCGGCACATCAAAAAATACGGCATGGACTTCGTAGTTGTAGTCCTTGGCGAGTTTGATCCAGTGCTGCCGTTCCTGCGGCGTCAGGTTGGTGGCGTCCACGTAATTCATGGGGCGCTTGGCGATCAGGCGCGCCTTCAGCATCGAACGCAGGTTCGAAAACACCAGATCCTGAAAACGCTGCTCTCGCACATCGTCGAAGAGCAGGGATCGTACCATGTCACTCGAAAGCGGGACCACGTTGTGGCGCTTGAACCACGAACTCTTGCCCGATCCCGGCAGGCCGATGGCGAGAACCACAATGCCTTTGGGCGGACGTGGTGGAGCGGCAGGCACAGCGGCAGGAACGGCAGGCGCCGACGGCGCGGGAGTTGCGGCCTCGGCCGCAGGCTCAGGCGCTTCCTGATCGACTTCGGCGGCTAGAGGCTCCGGAATGATGCCCTTCCCGGCAGCGGGAGCGAAGGCCTGCGCCACTGCCTTTTCGCGGCCACGGCCACCGCGTCCTCGTCCACCGCGACGTCGTCGGGAGCGGCCTCGCGTCCCCCCGCTCGCTGCCGGCTGCGACGGCTGGCCCTCAGATTCAGGGGCACTCCTCGTCTCTCGGGTTGGAGCCGCTTCTAATTCGGCCGGAGGCGAGGCAGGTTGATCCGCTTCACCCGGCTCCGATTCGCCTAATGTCGCCGGCTGCTCCTCCAGAAAGTACGCCGGCTGCAGGGGAGGAGGAGATGGCTGTGCCGTTTCCTCCGCGGCTTTCTTTTTGCGGCGCTGCATGCGCTCGCGCATCCATTTACGCATATGCAACGCTTGTAACACAGATTGAATCGCGGGGGCAATGCGGAGGCAGGTTCCCTGAGCACTCAGCAAGCAGAACTAGAATACTCACATGTCCACGATCCCAGCAGAAATTCACGGCCAGAAATACATGTCGCTGAAAACGTTTCGAAAGAACGGTATGGGTATCCCGACGCCAGTGTGGTTTGGCGAAGAAAACGGCAAGCTCTACGTGATGACGCGCAGCGACATGGGGAAGACCAAGCGCATCCGCAACAAGCCGCAGGTGAAGGTCGCCCCATGCACGATTCGCGGGAAAGTGACGGGGCCGGAGTTTGCCGCGTCGGCGCGGATTCTGCCGCCGGAGAAACATGCCCACGCGCGGCAGACGATCAATCGCAAATATTGGCTGGCGCGGGTGCCGCTGATCTGGATGAGGACGGACACGTATTTTGAGATCAGTTTTGACTAAGGCAAGGTTTCAAAGTTTCAAGGTTTCAATGTTTCAAAGAGAAATGCGGTCGGTTCTTGTCCTTGCAACTATGAAACTTTGCCACTTTGAAACCTGGTTTGCCTCACCACTCCCCAGTCGTCAAATACTCATGAATCGACTTCGCCGCCCGGCGTCCCGCGCCCATCGCTAGAATCACGGTCGCAGCGCCGGTCACGATGTCACCGCCCGCGAACACGCCTTTGCGTGTCGTGCGCTGAGTCTCCTCGCTAGCGACAATGTAGCCGCGCTTGTTCGTTCCAAGTCCCGGCGTGGTCGTCTGCACGATCGGGTTCGCCGTCGTGCCGATCGCCATGATTGCCACAGAAAGCGGCAGGTCGAATTCGGATCCCTGAATCGGCACCGGCCGCCTGCGGCCGGATGCGTCGGGCTCACCCAGTTCCATGCGAACGCAGCGCGCTGCCGTGAGCCATCCTTTGCCGTCGGAGAGGAACTCGACCGGCGCAGTCAGCATCTGGAAGTCGATGCCCTCCTGCTGTGCGTGGTGGACTTCTTCAGCGCGCGCCGGCATCTCCGCCTCGCTGCGCCGATAAAGCACATACGCCTTCCCTGCTCCCAGCCGTAGCGCTGAGCGGATCGCATCCAGCGCCGTGTTGCCGCCGCCGATTACTGCGACGTTCTTCCCATGCAGATCGAGCATGGGCTCGTCGTACTCCGGGAACTTATACGCCTTCATCAGATTGATGCGCGTCAAGAACTCATTCGCCGAATACACGCCGTTCAGATGCTCGCCGGGAATCCCCATGAACTGGGGCAGCCCGGCGCCCGTGCCGATGAACACCGCGTCGTAGCCTTCTTTGTTCATCAGTTCATCGATGGTCACGGTGCGTCCGACAACCACGTCGGTCTCGAACTCAACGCCCATCTCGCGCATGTAATCGAGTTGCTCGCGGATGATCTGTTTGGGCAGGCGAAACTCGGGAATGCCATACACCAGCACGCCGCCGAGTTCGTGCAGCGCCTCGAACACGCGCACTTTGTGACCTTTCTGAATGAGATCGCCGGCGACCGTGAGTCCGGAAGGCCCGCTGCCAACGACGGCAACTTTCTTTCCCGTGGGCGGCACGTTCGGCAGCACATGCGTTCCCATGCGCTGTTCGTAGTCCGCCACGAAGCGTTCGAGATAGCCGATGCCGAGCGGCTTCACTTTCTTCGCGAGCAGACACTTGCCTTCGCAGTGATCTTCCTGAGGGCAGACGCGTCCGGTGATGGCGGGCAGGACGTTGTCTTCGCGAATCTTGGCGGCAGCGCCCAAGAAATCTCCCGCGACGATCCGTTCCACAAATTCAGTTACTTTCACGCTAACGGGGCAGCTGTCGATGCATGTGGGCTTGGCGCATTCCAGGCAGCGCTGCGCTTCCTTCTGCGCCAGTTCTTCGCTATAGCCGAGATTCACCTCGTTGAAGTTGTGTGCGCGTTCCTCCGGAAGCTGCTCGGGCATAAGTTGTCGCGGAACCTTTATACGTTCTTTGATCGGTACCGGATTCAGCGACTTCTTTACGGTGGCGCTCATCGTTGATCTCCCTGTGTTCCAGCAGAAGCTGCTACGCAGGCGTGCTCTTCCTCTTCCCGTTTGCGCTTGTACTCTTCCATCGAAAGCTGTTCGCACTGGCGATACATCGAATTGCGCTGCATCAACACGCCGAAGTCCACCTTGTGGCCGTCGAACTCGGGGCCATCGACGCAGGCGAACTGGCTCTTGCCGTCGATCAGCACCCGGCAGCCGCCACACATGCCAGTTCCGTCGATCATTATGGGATTCAGGCTGACGACCGTGCGAATGTTCTCCTTCCGCGTCATTTCCGACACGGCCTTCATCATCACGATCGGCCCCACCGCCACGACCAAATCGATGCGCGTGCCGTTCTCGATCAACTGCCGCAGCTTGTCAGTGACAAGGCCCTTCTCGGCATAGCTGCCGTCGTCGGTGGTGATCATCAGTGCGTCGCTGACCTCGCGCATCTCGCGCTCCAGAATCACCAATTCCTTGTTCCGCGCGCCCACAATCGCCAGCACGCGATTGCCCGCGCGCTTCAGCGCCGCCGCCGTCGGATACGCCATTGCCGTGCCCACCCCGCCGCCCACCACAACGACTGTGCCGTAGTTGGCGATCTCCGAAGGCTTGCCCAGCGGCCCGACCACGTCCAGAATTGAATCGCCCGTGTGGAGCGAGTTGAGCAGCGCCGTGGTCTTCCCTGCCGTCTGCACCACGATGTTGATCGTTCCGCGTTCGGGGTCGGAGTTCTCGATCGTAATGGGGATGCGCTCGCCCTCCTCATAAACGCGAAGAATGACGAACTGTCCGGGCTTCTGTTTGCGTGCAATGCGTGGCGCCTCAATGATGAATCGCTTGATGCCCGGCGCCAGGAATTGCGCGTGGATGATTTTGAACACAGCTCCTCCCTGGGGCGGAATATAGATTCCCAACCAGAAGATTGTGTTCGGAATCACAAAATGGAGGCTGTGATTAGGGTCACAGAGGAGTGTGCGGACACTTGCGAAGTTACCTGGCGTTACCCTTCCGGCTTGAAGATCACGCCTTGGCTGATTTTGCTGTTCATCACCACGCGCAGCGGCCGACTGAACTGCAGATGACGAACGCAACCCTGCTCTTGCACCGCCAGCTGATCTGCCAGCCATTGCCAGTCGACCGAGCCTTCTCCAGCATCGGGGTTCACGGTCAGATAGCCTACCTGAAATGCGGTTAGGTTCTGGAAAA
Source organism: Candidatus Sulfotelmatobacter sp. (assembly GCA_030038255.1). GTDB lineage: Bacteria > Acidobacteriota > Terriglobia > Terriglobales > Acidobacteriaceae > Sulfotelmatobacter. Next base: position 6,889 of record JASHPH010000012.1, read on the forward strand.
AGTGGCTGCCCTGTGAGGGGGTAACGCGGAAGTCCCGAAAGCCGGCTTCGACGATGACCCGCGCTCCTGAAATTTCGTCCCATTCCACCGGGATGCCGAGCCAGGGATCATTCGATCCCCAGCGGCCCACCCCAATCAGAAGGTACGGCCGATTTTCAGTGCTCAGCACCCCATTGAAATGTGCCACCGAATGTGCAACTTCCTGGCTGCGGCTGCGTTCGAAGCGGTGCGAATCCACGACCACGATGTCGCACAGATTTTCGATCCGTCCGTTGCCCAAAACCTGCGTGCTCAGGCAAATCAGCTGGGAAGGATCAACTTCACCGATGATGAGGTCCTGATGATCCCGAGCCAGCGTCAGCGGACGAATCTGGAGAAAGCCGAATTCGGCCGTCTCGCCTGGCGTCTTCGGCATGCGCACAGCAAATTCGATCTCCACGGGGTTGCCCAGTGCGTCCTCGCCCGCGCGCACCAGCTGGTCGAGGATCATGGCCAACGGGAAGAGCCCATGCTTGAGCACAGGAGCGAACGTTACAACACGCGCTCCGGGACGGCTCAGTCCGTCGTAAACGGCATGATTGTCAGCAGAGTAGGTCGACGCCACCAAGTGCAGCGTGCCGTCACGCTCGGCAACATCGAGCCCGAAGCGCACCTCGCGCAGATGGCCGGCGCCTAGGCTTTCGGCACCGTCCAGTTCAAGGGCGCAGAATTCCGTCTGCGTGTTGGCAAGAATGTCTTCAACGGAAGAAAACTGCAGAAGGTTTTGCGGATAGCGTGGGCAGAACATCATGCAATTGCCGCCGTCGACAACGGTGCGGCCCAGGCCGAGAGCCACTGCCGCAATGCCGTCGGAAAAAGTCATGGGAGCGACCGGATAGAAATTGTGCGAGCGCACGACGCCCGAAAAATCCGGATAGAAGCGCTGGCCGTGCATAGTGCCCACGACCTGCTGCAGAATCACCGCCATTTTTTCTTCTTCCAGACGATACGGCGTGGCGCGCACATAAGCCTTGGCGTGCTGGCTGAAAGTGGACGCGTAGACGCGCTTGATCGCCTCGCTGAGTTCGGCCAGGCGCACGCGCGGATCGGGTTGCTGGTTCCCCAGCATGAACGTCTCATAGACCCCAGTGAAGGGCTGGTACTGCGAATCTTCCAGCAGGCTCGACGACCGCACCGCCAGTGGGTAGTGAACTTCCTCGAGAAAGGCTTTCAGGTTCTCTTGCAGGGGCACGGGAAGCGGGCAGTCCAGAAAGCGCTGCAGGATCTCCGTGTCATCGTCGCAATGCAAGGCAAAATCGCCGAGATTGTTCTCAGCGAGATACTGATCGAACATATCCGTGGCCAGCACGACCGCCGGCGGCACGGCAATTCGCACTCCGGGAAAACGGCGCCCAATGCGGCGGGTACGCAGCAGATGCCGCACAAAAGCGAGACCGCGCGCTTTGCCCCCCAGCGAACCTGAGCCGATGCGCAAGAAACTGGACTCGGAGGGCTTGAAGGTCTCAGCCTTGTAATCGCCAATCAGAACCTCGTTCTGCTCGCGGCGGTATGCGTTGATAGAGTCGATCAGGTCTCGGCGCAGATGCTCCGGACCGCGGAAATCCGACACTTTTCGGGGCCGCAGTTTGGCAGCCAGCGCAAATTCCGTGCGCGCCATCAGCCAGTGCGAAAAGTGATTGCTCTGCGCGTGATAAACAATGCTCTCCGCCGGAACTATCTGCAGCTGTTCTTCGAGTTCGTTGAGATCTTTCGCACGCCCGACTTCTTTCTGGTCGGGCATGCGAAAGACGAAATCGCCGAATCCGAAATCGTCCGTCAGAATGCGGCGCAGGTCCTTCAGCAGCGTTGGCGAGCGCTTGCGCAGGAACGAGTAGCCGGCCTCGTGCGCGCGCTGGCGGAACTCGGTACGGCTGGTCTGCAATACCACGGGCACGTCGGGCGCCAGACTCTTGACCATCCGGGCCAGCTCGAAACCGGCGTCGGCATTGAGCTTTCCGTCCCATGGAAATTCCACATCCGAGACCACGCCGAAAATGTAATCGCGATATTCCTGCACCAGTTGCGCGGCGTCCTCGAAATTTGAGCTGAGCAGAATCTTTGGCCGCGCCTGCATCCGCACCAGTTTGTGCGCTACGTTAATGCCTTCCTGAATCACGCGCCGCGATTGCTTGATCAGCTCGGTGTAGATGACCGGCAGAAATGACGAGTAATAGCGAATGTTGTCTTCGACGACGAGCAGCACGGGCACGCCCATAGCGCGCGTGTCGTGCAGCACATTGCGCTTGTCCTCCACGTACTTCACGATTGCGATCAGGATGCGCGGCGTGCCCTGCCAGAGGAAGACGCGGTCAATATCGGTGACAGGGTTGCGGGCGACGAAGTTCTTGATCTCGCGATAGTCGTAGCCGAGCACGACCACCGGCACGTCCAGCCCGGCGCGGCGGACTTCGCGCGCCAGGTCGGCGGCGTTCGATTCTCCAACCGTGAGGTTCGTAACGATCAGATTGAATTGCGGATTCGATTTCGCCCGTTCCAACGCCTCCGCACAACTGGAAACGTGCGTAAGGCCGGGAATCTGCTGCAGGTTCAGTTCGAGCGATTCGTCGATCAGGAGTTCGTTCAGCCGACCGTCTTCGCGCAGGATGAACGAGTCGTAAAGGCTCGAAACGAGAAGTATGTTCTGCACCTTGAAGGGCATCAGGTTCTCGAAGCCTTCAAAGCGCTCTTCAGCGTCAAGCTGTTGCGCAGGAACGATGGGCTCGGCAGTGCGCGGCACGGACATGGGCCTTAACCGTAATCATAGCCCGAGTCACAGGAGAATCAAGGTGGGTGCGATCACATCCCGTGGAAGAAACAACCCGGGACGGACGCCTCGTCCGTCCTCTCGGCACGACGTTTACAGGTACCCCGTTTCTCACCTCTGCCCCGTGAGCTCCGCCAGCTTTCGTAGCTTCACGGTCGCGTCGCTGGCCGCGTCCTGCTGCAGCCATCCCAGGTGGCCGGCACCGAAGATCACCAGAATCTTGTCATTCGGCGAATCGATCAGCTTGACAATGTTGTGATAGATGCGAATGTTTCGTTGATACCAAGCCGCCAGCAGATCGGGGCCGGCGTAATCGCCCGGATCGCCGAAAGGCACGATGGAGTAATAAAAGGCCACGCCTTTCGCCAACATGGAATCAGAGTTTAGATACTCATACATCTCCAGGATCGTGTGTGAGTGCAGGAATTCATCCTGCTCCTTCACCTGCTTGCCCATCGTCTCATCCAACGCAGAGAACTTCTCTCCCATGCCGTTTGCCTTGGCGTAGTTGACGACACGCCCCCAGGGGAAATCGCCTTCTTCATCGACCGGATAGACCGTCTTGTGGCCCATTTCTTTGGCCAAACGATATCCGATCTGGTTGGTCTCGTTTGCCGAGAGTGTGTACTTTCCGGCGACGTAGTCGGCATACTGCTGCGTAACCCGCTCGCTGCCTACGTCCGCCTCAATCGCAACCTTGGTGGGATGAAACTTCTTCAGCACTTCGATCAGCTGGACGATTTCCTGCTGGCGCTTTGGCGCCAGGACATCGTCGGCTTGCATGTTGTGGATGTCGCGTCCCGGGTTTGCCATGTGATAGGTGCCCAGCACCAGAATTTCCGGTCGCGCGTCAGATTGGCACCAGGAAGTGGTCGAGACTACAATTACGGCAACAAACAAAAGTATTCTTTGCATCGGTTTCACGCCTCGATCGCATGTACGAAGGAAGGATATGAAAAGTTCGTGCTCCTGAGTAGACGGCACAAAGCGGATTAGATCAAGCGGATCAAATCAAAATGGCCCCGGAGATCCGGGGCCATTGATCAAACCGTAGTCTAGCACTCTGTCGAGTTCAGTATTGGCCAAGGCCAGCGCAGTGTCAAGTTACGTGGGGAGATTATCTCTGTATTTTCTCCCTTTTGAAGCGCTTCTCCACAGATTGGTAGAATGGACCCGGCGGGATTCGAACCTGCATCTGCCACTATGACAGAGTGCTGTGTTGCCCTTTACACTACGGGCCCTGAATCGAAGTTTCGGCGATGCTCATGGAGAGGCACAAGGGCGAGTTCACGAATTCTCTGTTAGCGATTTCAAAACGGGAAGGTCTGAGGCCCATGTGTCACGGGTTTTGCGAGACATGGGAGAGGTCGGACACCCAAATTGGATTCAGCCAGATACGGGGTTAGCTGCGCTCGACTGGATAGCCGAGGCGGTTGTTCCTAGATAACAAGAAAAAGCGGCGGACGAATGCGTCCGCCCCTACACGAACAAAACTAACTACACCAGCCCCTGATCCAGCATCGCGTTCGCGACTTTGATGAAGCCGCCGATGTTGGCGCCGTTCACCAGGTTGCCGGGCGTGCCGTACTTCTCGGCCGTTTCGTAGCAGGTTTGGTGGATGGCGATCATGATCTGGTGCAAGCGCTTGTCGACTTCCTCGCGGGTCCAGCTCAGCCGCTGGCTGTTCTGCGACATCTCGAGGCCTGACGTAGCCACGCCGCCAGCGTTCGCGGCTTTGGCTGGTCCGTACAGGATCTTGGCATCGAGGAACATCTTGGTCGCTTCGAGCGTGGACGGCATGTTTGCGCCCTCGGCCACCAGCTTGACGCCGTTCTTCAGCAGATTCGCCGCATCTTTCGCGGTGATTTCGTTCTGCGTGGCGCTGGGAAAGGCGCAATCGGCCTTCACATTCCACAGCGGGTTGTGATCCAGCTTGATGTCAGTGGGCATGAAGATAGCTTTCTTGAACTTGTCGGCGTAGTCGCGGATGCGTCCACGCTTCACGTTCTTCTGCTCCATGATCCAGGCCAGCTTCTCGCGATCGATGCCCTCCGGATCGTAGATCACGCCATTCGAATCCGACACCGTAACCGGCTTGGCGCCGAACTCGAGCAGCTTCTCGATCGTGTATTGGCAAACGTTGCCGCTACCGGAAACCAGGCAGAGCTTGCCTTCCAGCGAGTCCTTCTTCGTCTTCAGCATCTCGTTGGCGAAGTAGACGCAGCCGTAGCCGGTCGCTTCCGGACGAATCAGCGAGCCGCCCCAGCCGAGGCCCTTGCCGGTCAGCACGCCGGTGAATTCGTTGCGCAGCCGCTTGTACTGGCCAAACAGGTAGCCGATCTCGCGTCCGCCCACGCCGATATCGCCCGCAGGCACGTCGGTGTCAGGACCGATGTGACGGCAAAGCTCGGTCATGAAGCTCTGGCAGAAGCGCAT